>NZ_JBZCSF010000010.1:0-118701 GCF_058273125.1 Effusibacillus sp. SKA8
GGTACAACGCTCACGTCAATGGCGGTGAGAAATTCATCGCCAAATAGCGTGAGCGGCTACATAATGGAAAAATAGAGGTGATGATGATGGGAGAGACACTAAAAGGGGTCGGCTGGTTTCTTGTTGCGGTGGCAACCTGTCCCTGCCATTTGGTTTTCCTGATTCCGTTGCTGGCGGGAACCGCAATCGGTACGTATATCGCCCAATATCGGACCGTTACGATGATCATCCTGGCTGTGTTATTCGCTTTATCTCTGTACATGGGATGGAGGAAAATGTTTCGGGGGCAAAACGGCACTTGTTGTGCCGGGAAAGGGAAAGAATCATGAAGGAAAAAATATCACAACTTGCGACCATCTTCTCGGCGTTTGTCATGGCTGGATGTTGTTTGGGACCGATCATCTTGATTCCGCTTGGTTTGACAGGGATTGCCGGAAGCCTAGCTATTTTTGCAACAAAATATAAGGTTCCCTTAGTGATTGTCACCTTCGTACTTCTTGGTTTTTCGTTTTACCTGGTATATGGGAGAAAATGCCGAAAGAAAAGTGCGGAAATGGGATTATGGTTTACAACCGTTTGGGTTTTCGGAATGTTGATCTACACCTTAAAAGCAAAGGGGCATTTGTAGGAAGGGGGCTTTCAGATGAATCGACGGATCATCGGTGTCGTGTTTTTGTCCATGGTATTGCTGATTTCTGCGTGTAGCCAGGAAAAAGCGGTGCAAAATACCATGGAGAGTCATCATGAAGGCAATCATACGGCAACCTTTACAGTGACCGGGTTGTATTGTGCCAGTTGCCCGTTTGTGATTCAAACTGCAATCAAACGGGTAGGGGGTGTCAAGTGGGTAACCATGGAAACGAAAGGAAGTACGGGCAAAGTAATGGTTTCCTTTGATCCGTCAAAAACGGATATACCAACGCTCGAAAAAGCGGTTTCGGATTTGGACTATGGCGTGAAATAAAGGAGGAATTCACTTGAAAACATATCGCGTAAAGGTTCAAGGCATGACGTGTACGGGATGCGAAGAACATATTGCCACTGCATTGGAGAATATTGGAGCAGTCCATATCAAGGCAAGTTACCGTCATGGGGAGGCGACATTTGAACTCCCGGATGACGTGGATGTGAAAAAAGCACAAGAAGCGATTGAGGAAGCGAAATATCAGCCTGGAGAAGCTGAAGAAATCAAACCACAGCAAAAAATGAGATTAGGCGATGAAGGCGATTACGATTACCTGATCATCGGATCAGGAGCTGCGGCCTTCGCTTCGGCAATTCAAGCGGTGGAATATGGGGCAAAAGTTGCCATGATTGAACGCGGAACGGTTGGAGGAACTTGTGTCAATATCGGCTGTGTTCCATCGAAAACACTTCTGCGGGCGGGGAAGATTTATCACCTGGCGAAAACGAACCCGTTTATTGGATTACATACATCCGCAGGTGATGTCGATTTGGCATCGGTAGTCAAACAAAAAAACGAGCTGGTCAGCCAACTTCGAAAACAAAAATATGAGGATTTGATTGATGATTATGGCTTTGAGCTGATCCACGGCGAGGCAAAGTTTATCGATGAGAAAACGGTGGAGGTTAGCGGTCGCCAACTGACCGCCAAACGCTTTCTGATTGCGACAGGAGCATCCCCCGACATCCCTGATATTCCAGGATTAAAAGATGTCGACTATGTAACCAGCACCACCTTGCTGGAACGAAAAAGGCTCCCCAAGCGTCTTGTCGTGATTGGAGCGGGTTTTATCGGGCTGGAATTGGGGACTCTGTTTAACCATTTGGGAACAGAAGTAATCATACTGCAACGAGGAGATACCTTTTTACGCAAGTATGATCCCGAAATTGCAGAGGTGGTCAAGCAGGCATTAACCGAACAAGGGATCAACCTTGTAACGGGGGTAACATACGAACGAATGGAGCAACAGGGAGATATCAAAAAAGTCTATATAACGGTAAACGGAAAACAAAAGGTGATTGAAGCGGATGAATTACTTATTGCAACGGGACGAAAGCCCAATACTGAAGCCCTTAATCTGGAAGCGGCGGGCGTTCAGACGGGTTCCCGCGGGGAAGTTGTCGTTGACGAATATTTGTGCACGAACAATCCGAGAGTTTATGCTGCAGGAGATGTTACATTAGGTCCGCAATTCGTGTATGTTGCCGCGTATGAAGGCGGAATTGCGGCAGATAACGCCATTGGCGGAGCCAATCGAAAAGCAAACCTGGAGGTCGTTCCAGGTGTAACCTTTACCAATCCTTCGATTGCCACCGTAGGGTTAACCGAAAAACAGGCAAAGGAAAAGGGATATAAGGTCAAAACATCGGTTCTGCCGCTAAATGCTGTGCCAAGAGCGATCGTGAATCGGGAAACCACCGGTGTGTTCAAATTGGTGGCAGATGCCCATACGTTGAAAGTATTGGGAGTGCATGTGGTTGCCGAAAATGCAGGGGATGTCATTTACGCAGGCACATTGGCAGTGAAATTCGGCTTAACCGCAGAGGATTTAAGGGAAAGTCTTGCCCCATACTTAGCCATGGCAGAAGGTTTGAAATTGGCGGCGTTAACATTTGATAAAGATGTCTCGAAATTGTCCTGCTGTGCAGGGTAAACTTTAAGAACCCTCCATAGATCACGGTTGACATCCAAAAATATAGCTGTGACGGACCGATGAAGAAACTCGGATTCTGACTCGGCTCTTTTTTTTGATTCTTTTCTCTCGTCTTCCCCTGCCTCTCCAATCGGACGTATTTGACTTTGGAATTGGAAGGAAGCAACTGTAGTGTGGCTTCGGCAAACTCAATCGCATTGGTAGAGGAGTGCGTATTACCTGGACGAAGCACCCCATTTAAGCAAAAACGGGATTGCCCTTCAAACACGAGAAGGGGATGGTAGCTCTTTCGACCGGGTTTGTGTGGATTCACTCCTATTTCTGCTCCTTCTTGGTTTCCATAGACCGTCTCCACGGTTGAATCAAAATCCAGAATGAGAGATTCCGGTAAATGAGGGGCTATGACATGGTGAGTAAGCTGCCGAAGCTGCCATTTCAACGAAGAACTCTTGGCGGCAAGTCGCCCCAGTTCCTTGTAAAGCAGGGAATGATGAGGACACCGTCCACCTAAGAATCGCTTGATGAGAGAGTCGTTTTGAAGGGTACGAAAGTGGAACAATCGTTGACAACCGAACAGCCAGCCGACTACAAGATAGAGAAGAATCTTCCAGAAAGGAAAGATGGAGTTGCCGCCTTTGGCACAGTCGAGTTGTCGAAAGGCAGCTTCCAACTTTATTTTCTCAAGGAAATCCAAGACAACCTTGCCACCGGCGTAGGAAGTGGCGTTCTTTAGGGTAAATTCAGTTTTGATTTGGGAGGTATTTGTGGTAGACTTCACCTAAAAGGTGCTCCTTTCTTTGGGTGATGTTGTTCTCTCAAACACCATTCTACCAAAGAATAGGGCACTTTTTTAGCAATTTAAAGCTATGTCACTTTCGAAATTCGGGTGAAACGTTGAATTATAAGTACATTAAAATTGTGGTAAAATATAAATTATAGATAGGACCGTTGCGAAGCGAGGTGATCCGGATGGGAATGTTGGAAGGCTTTCGGGTTCAAAACTATGGAATCCTGAAAGACGTAAAAATCGGCAGGCTCTGGAACGATCGAAAAACCAGTGAAGCATTAACGCGGCTTGTCGTGGTGATCGGTCGAAATGGATCGGGAAAAAGCACATTATTTGATGCGTTCGGTTTTTTGTCCGATTGTTTGAAGATGGGGGTAGAAGAGGCTTGCGATGCCAAGATGCGGGGGGGATTTGCCAACATTATCTCCAAAGACGTTCAAGAGTCCATACGGTTCGAACTTTACTATCGGAATTCCCCCACCGAACGGCCGATCACATATGAGCTTGAGATTGCATTGGATGCATCGGAACGGCCTTATGTCAAATCGGAACGATTGCGGCAGCGAAGAAAAAATCAAACAGTCGGCCAGCCCTTTTCTTTCCTTGACTTGAAAAACGGGAAAGGTGAGGCCTGGAAAGGGATGAGCCTGGGTGAAGAAGTCTCCGAGAAAGTTCCGATTGAATTGACAGATACCCGTCATCTCGGGATCGCAACGATTGGGGTGTTGAAAGAACATCCGAGAATTGCGGCTTTTCGCGATTTTCTGGAAGGCTGGTATTTAAGTTACTTTACTCCGGATGCGGCAAGAAGTCTTCCTATGGCCGGTCCGCAGAAACATTTGAACATGCATGGCGACAATTTGGGAAATGTCGTTCAATACATGGAGCGTGAGTATGCGGAACGATTCCAGGATATTCTGCGCAGGATCGCGGAAAAGATCCCTGGTATCCACAAGATTTCGACCAAACGGACCGACGATAACCGGCTTTTGCTGCAATTTAACGATCGTGCCTTTCAGGATCCGTTTTTTGCACAGCAAATGTCGGATGGGACATTAAAACTTTTCGCGTATTTATTGCTTCTGGAGGATCCGGACCCGCATCCGTTTATTTGTATTGAAGAGCCAGAAAACGGTCTTCATCATAAATTACTTGAATCGCTTGCTCATGAATTCCGGCGTCATGCTAATAACAAGCAGAGTGGTACGCAAATTTTTGTAACGACCCATAGTCCATATTTTGCCGACGCGCTATCTCCGGAGGAGGTATGGATCCTGGAGAAACAAGAAGACGGGTTTTCTGTGATCCGGAGAGCAAGTGACGATCCGATCGTACAGAGTATGGTGCAGGAAGGTATTCCGCTTGGAAGCCTGTGGTACAGTGAGTACTTCGACCGGGGGTAAATGCAGTGCATTTTGAAGTTTTGGTGGAAGACCGATCTGGCGAAATCGTTGTTCGGCATTTGCTTGAAAAAATTAAACTCGATTACAACAAAGAATTTTCGTTTCGAACCCATTCTTATAAAGGCGTGGGAAAACTGCCTCAAAACCTTGCGCGGGAGTCGGATCCCAGGAAACGAATTTTGCTTGACGCACTCCCCCAACGTTTGCGTGGTTATGGTCGAAGTTTGAGTAAACATGACGCTGTGATTGTGGTTGTGGATACGGACAAACGCGATTGCCGAGCTTTCAAGCAAGAATTGGTGGCATGCTTGCGTCAGTGTGAACCGGCTCCCAGAACCGCATTCTGTCTGGCGGTCGAGGAAATCGAAGCCTGGCTGCTCGGTGACCCGGAAGCTGTTCTGACGGCCTACCCCAAGGCAAAAAAGTCCGTGCTAGAACAATATGTCCAGGATAGTATATGTGATACGTGGGAAGTATTGGCCAACGCGGTTTGTTCGGAAAAAGCGTCAGGTCTGAAAAAACAAGGATACGCCGTTGTCGGGAGACGAAAATTTGAATGGGCGGAGGCCATTGCTCCCCATCTCGATCTCAAGCGAAACCGATCGGGTAGTTTGCAACATTTTGTTCGGAAGGTTGTTTCCCTTTGTTAATTTGTGTGTTTATTTGTCATTAGCAAAAGAGGTGCGCCATGTATATCACATCCTATACGGAAAGCGATCTCGAACAAGCGGCGCTGGAGTGGTTTGAGGAACTTCATTACGAAAAGGCATACGGTCCCGATATCTCGCCGGAAGTGGAATATCCGGAGCGTCGGTATTATCACGAAGTGATTTTAAAAGACCGGCTGCGGGATGCCTTGATGCGGATCAACAACCATCTGCCGAGGGAAGCGATCGAAGAAGCGATCCGCAAGATCGAAGTGCCGCAAAGCCCGAGTCTGCTCATTAACAACAAAGCCTTCCACAGCATGATCACCGATGGGATCGATGTGGAATACCGCACTCCGGATGGGGACACCCGTATCGGCAAGGTTTGGGTCTTTGAGACGGACCCGGAACGGGTGGAAAACAACGATTTTCTGGTAGTCAATCAGTTTACGGTGATGGAGAACAGCGGCGAAAAACGGCCGGATCTCGTCGTCTTTGTGAACGGCATTCCGTTGGTCGTGGTGGAATTGAAAAGTGCGTCCAACGAAGAAGTGGGGATCAGCGAAGCCTATAACCAGCTGCAGACATACAAAAAAACGATTCCTTCCCTTTTCACCTACAACTCGTTTCTGGTGATCAGTGACGGGGTGAACGCCCGCGCGGGCACGTTGACGGCGGATGAAGAGCGGTTTATGATGTGGCGGACGATTGAGGGCGACGGCGTTGCGCCCGCCACCATGCCGCAGTTGGAAGTCCTTATTAAGGGGATGTTTGAAAAACGCCGGTTCTTGGACATCATCAAACACTTTCTCCTGTTCCAGACCGACGGTGATCAGATCATCAAAATCCTGGCAGGATACCATCAGTATCATGCGACCAACAAAGCGCTGGCGTCCACGGAACGGGCCGTTCAGGCGGATGGAGACCACAAAATCGGAGTTATCTGGCACACCCAGGGCTCAGGAAAAAGCCTGTCTATGGTGTTCTATGCCGGAAAGCTGGTACTTGCCCTGGATAACCCGACGATTGTGGTCGTAACCGACCGCAACGACCTCGACGACCAGCTGTTTGTAACCTTCAGCAAGTGCAAAGACTTGCTGCGGCAAACACCGAAACAGGCCAATGATCGCAAACATTTGCGGGAGCTGCTGTCGGTCGAGTCCGGCGGGATTATTTTTACCACGATCCACAAATTTGTTCCTGCTCGCGAGGAAGACACATTCCCGGTTCTCACGGACCGCCGAAACGTGATTGTGATCGCCGATGAAGCCCACCGCAGCCAGTATGGCTTTGCAGCGGAGATCGTCACAAAGGGTTGAGGAAGCCCAAGTCAAATACGGCTATGCCAAATACATGCGGGATGCTTTGCCGAACGCATCCTTTATCGGCTTCACTGGAACGCCTGTAGAACTGGCGGACAAAAACACGTCGGCGGTGTTTGGTGATTATATTGACATTTACGACATGACCCGCGTCGTGGAAGACGGGACAACCGTCAAAATCTACTACGAAAGCCGGATTGCGCGGCTGGAACTGGCGGAGTCGGAGCGGCCCGTGATCGACGAAGAATATGAGGAAATTACCGAGTATCAGGAATATACCCAGAAAGAACGCCTAAAATCGAAATGGGCCCGGCTCGAGGCGCTGGCCGGTGCGGAAAAACGGGTCAAACAGATTGCCAGGGACATTGTCGAGCATTTTGAACAGCGGCAGCAAGCGATGTTTGGCAAGGCCATGGTCGTCGTCATGTCCCGCCGGATCGCGGTCGATCTCTATAACGCGATTGTTGAGCTGCGGCCTGATTGGCACAGTGACGATGACAATCAGGGCAAAATCAAAATCGTGATGACTGGCAGTTCCAGCGACCCGGAACCATGGCAGCCGCATATTGGCAGCAAACGCCGGCGCGAATTTTTGGCAAAGCGGATGAAAGATGTCAACGACCCGCTGCAAATCGTGATTGTGCGGGACATGTGGCTGACCGGTTTCGATGTGCCATGCATGCACACCTTGTATGTCGACAAACCGATGAAAGGCCACAACCTGATGCAGGCGATCGCCCGCGTCAACCGTGTCTTCCGTGACAAAACCGGGCGGTCTGGTGGTCGATTACATTGGGATCGCCGACTCGCTCAAATCGGCGTTGCAGCAATATACGGAAAGCGACCGCAAAACCGCAGGCATCGACACCGGCCAGGCGGTCGATTTGATGCTCGAAAGGCTGCAGTTGATCCGGGAATTGCTGCACGGCCATGACTACAGCAAGCACCGTTCCGACAAAGCATCGGAACGGATGAAAGCAGTCGTCGAGACGGTGGACCGTGTACTGGGTTTGGGCGAGGAAAGCAAGCGGAATTTTCTGAACTATGCGACAGAGTTGTCGCACGCGTTTGCCCTGTGCGCCACCACTGAAACAGCCCGGCAAGCAAGTCTTGAAATCGGATTTTTCAAGGCGGTCAAATCGGGCATTGTCAAAATCATCACCACCGAAAACAAAAAGAAAACCACCAGTGAACTGAACGCCCAGTTAAACCAACTGATTTCCAAATCGGTAATTTCCGATCAAGTGGTGGACATTCTGGAAGCGGTCGGGTTGCGCAAACCGAACATCGCCATTTTGTCGGATGAATTTCTGGAACATGTGCGTGGGCTCAAGCAGAAAAACCTGGCGGTCGAGCTGTTGAAACGGTTGCTGCAGGGGAAAGTGAAAGCCGTTTCAAGGACCAACTATATCCAGTCCAAAAAATTCTCCGCGATGCTTGAGGAAGCGGTCAAGCGTGGTGAGGACCTGGGATTGGTGCGGGAGGAAGCCGCTTTTTACGACGCCCTGGCAGCCAATGAGTCGGCCAAAGATTTGATGGGCGATGTGGTACTCAAGCAGATTGCCCATGAACTGACACAGGCGATCAAAAACAATATCCGGGTGGACTGGACTCTTCGCGAAAGCGTCCGTGTCCAGATGCGCATTACGGTCAAGCGGTTGCGCAAAAAGTACGGCTATCCGCCGGATCTGGAAAAGTCGGCGATTGAAACGGTTTTGAAACAGGCGGAATTGATGTGCCAAAATGAGGTTGAAGAGTTTAAATATTGACCGGTGAAGATTGTATAAAAATCCGAGAAAAAAGCCGGCGGCTGTGATTTATGGCACAGCATCTTGCGGCTGGAACGTTAAACTTGAAATTGGAGGGACGGAAAAGCTGAATGGAGGGCGAAACATGGAGGGCAATCTGGTTGAACTCGATGTGAGGGAGATGTTGCGGGCCAAACAGGACCCGTTTGAAGTGATTATGCAGAAAGTTGAAACTCTTAAGGAAAGCGATATTTTTCAACTGCATGCGACTTTTGAACCCGTTCCGCTGCTGCGGCTGATGGCGGCCAAAGGTTTTAAGCACAAAGTGGAACAGGTGGAACCGGATCATTTTATCGTGCAGTTCTATCGCGGGATTTGAGCAGGGGGGACCAGGAGATGCAACCGGTATTCAACGGCTCCGAAAAAATCGGCGAGATTGTGGCAAATTTCCCAAAAGCAAGCAACGTTTTCAAGGAATACAAGATTGACTTTTGCTGCGGCGGAAACAGACCTTTGTCCGAGGCGATCCGCCGGCAAAATCTCGATGAGGCCGAAGTGTTGGGAAAATTGAACCAACTTTACAGCGAAACGGCGAAGTCCATGAACGGGGACATCGATTGGAGGACGGCATCAAACAGCGACTTGATCGATCATATCGTCGGCACGCATCATGTCTATCTGCAAAAGGAGCTCCCGTTGTTGAGCGAGTTTGTCACCAAAATCCTGAGGGTTCACGGACCGGCGCACGGCGAGGTGCTGTCCAAGCTGCACAAGCTGTTCCACAGTCTGAAAATGGAATTGGAGCAACATTTGATCAAGGAAGAAGAGGTTATTTTCCCGTTGCTTAAACAGTATGAAACCAACCCGTCACCAGAGCTTTTAGAAAAAACGAGCCGCGCCGTCGCCGAACTGGAAAGCGAACACAGCGCGGCGGGCGATCTCTTGAGGGAGATGAGACACGTTACGGATCACTACCGGTTGCCGGCGGGAGCTTGCAGGACATACACGCTGACCTTTCAAAAGTTGGAGGAATTGGAATCGGACCTGTTCCAACATATTCACCTGGAAAATAACATTTTGTTCCCGCGGCTGGCCCGTGACAAAGACTGACGGGCGAACCAGCCTCCGGCGGCGATAGGCCCTTTTTGGCAAATCAACCACCAAAAGGGGCTTTTTCATTTTTATTCCTTACAAAAACATTCTTCAAATATTCTTCCGCCAGCACGAATAAGCTGCATTTTTTGGCTGATGCTATATTTCGTCAAGGGGGTGATCAGGAATGACGGTTGCGTCGCAAGTCAAACAGACTTTGGCGGCCCTGAAAAGCGCACAGGCGAGCCTGGAAACGTTTGCCATCAACACGCAGGACAAAAATGCAAAGCAAATCTACACACAAGCGGCCCAAAACACGCAAGCGATTGTCAATACTTTGGAGCAGCGAGTCACCGAAATGGAGAAGCAGGAACCGCAATACAAAGGTTTTTAAGCCGTTGTTGGTTCAAGTTTTCCGGGGAGAGGAATCCTCTCCCACCCCCTTTTATGAGGAGGAGGAGTTATGCCCGAGTGGCTTAATATAATCGTTCGTTCGGTTGTTGCGATTCTTTACCTGTTTTTGTTGACAAAATGGATCGGCAAACGGCAACTCTCGCAGATTACGTTTTTCGAATACATTATCGGGATCACCATCGGATCGGTCGCGGCCGTCATCGCCACCGATCTTGACGGACCGATCATTTACGGGTTGATCGCCATGACGGTTTGCGGGCTGTTTCCGGTACTGACCGGGTGGCTGCAGTTAAAGAGCAAGGCCATCCGCAACATTGTGGACGGAAACGCAACCGTGCTGATCAAGGACGGCAAGATTCTCGAAGACAATCTGCAGAAAGTGCGAATGACGACTGAGGAACTGATGGCAGAGCTTCGGTTAAAAAACGCGTTCAAGGCGGCCGACGTCGAATTTGCGGTGATGGAGCCGAACGGCTCGGTCAGCGTCTTGTTGAAATCAGAAAATCAGCCACTGACTCCCAAGCACTTCGGACTGAAAGTCGCACCGGACAAGGAACCGCAGGCGGTCATTATGGACGGGGCGATCATGGACGAGCCGCTGGCGACCATCGGGTTCAACCGGCAATGGCTGCAGACGGAACTGGAAAAGGCCGGAGTGGCGTTGGAGAATGTGTTTCTGGGGCAGGTCGACAGCAATGGCCAACTGTATCTCGACTTGTACGACGATAAAATTCAGGTACCGAAGCCGCAGACGATGCAATTGACTTATGCCACTCTCAAGAAATGCCAGGCGGATTTGGAAATCTACGCGTTGTCGACAGAGGATTCGGACATCAAGAAGCTCTATGAGAATGAGGCGAAACGGCTGCAACGGGTGGTGGAGCAAGTCACGCCCTTGATGACCCGATAACAAGAAGAAATTGTCAGGAGGGTGAAACAAAATTGGCGAACCAAAAGCTGAAAAAGCTGACCCTGACCCAGCGGCGTTACCAAGAAGTGGCGAAAAGCCACGAACCGCCCCGGCCGTTGCTGCAAAACCTCACGCGGGCTTTTGTGGTTGGCGGCTTGATCTGTGTGATCGGCCAAGCGCTGCAGGAGATGTTTGTCCGTTATTTCGGATTCACCGAAAAAACGGCCAGCAATCCGACTGTTGCCGTACTGATCTTGCTGTCGGTTCTCTTGACGGGATTTGGCGTTTATGACCGGATCGCGCAGTGGGCGGGTGCCGGAACGGCGGTTCCCGTGACCGGATTTGCCAATTCCATCGCTTCGGCGGCACTCGAACACAAGAGCGAAGGGTTTGTGTTGGGAGTCGGCGGCAACATGTTCAAGTTGGCCGGGTCCGTCATCGTATTTGGCGTTGTCTCCGCTTTTTTCATCGGGCTGATCAAGACGCTGATCCGGATGGGGGGGTAAAAGATGTTGCAAGGGCACCAAACCTGGGTGTTTCCGAACAAACCGGCGATCTTGTCGTCGGCTGCCATCGGCGGCCCCTTTGAAGCGAACGGGCCGCTTGCCAAGGATTTCGATACCCTGCACGGCGATCTGACGCTCGGCCAGGACAGTTGGGAAAAAGCGGAGAGAGTGCTCCTGGAAGAAGCGTGCGACAAAGCGATCGAAAAAGCGGGACTCACGAAAGAGCGGATCAATTTCATGCTGGCCGGGGATCTGCTGAACCAGATCATTTCGTCGAGTTTCGGGGCACGCACCTTGACCATCCCTTTTATCGGCATGTTTGGCGCTTGTTCCACTTCCATGGAAAGTCTGGCGGTGGCCGCTTTGATCGCCGACAGCCAGTCGGCCGATTATGTGCTGACTGCGACGTGCAGCCACAATGCAACGGCGGAAAAACAATACCGGTATCCGACCGAATACGGTTCGCAGAAACCGCCGACCGCGCAGTGGACCGTCACGGCGGCCGGCGCGGCGGTGGTCTCCGGAAAAGGCGACGGCTTGCGCGTAACCTCTGCGACGATTGGCCGGGTGGTCGATATGGGAATCAAGGATCCTTTCAATATGGGGGCGGCAATGGCGCCCGCCGCTTTCAACACCATCGAGACTCACTTGCGGGAACGGCAGCTGCCGGACGACTATTACGATCTCGTTGTGACGGGCGATTTGGGACGGGTCGGGCATGGCATTTTATGCGAACTCCTGCAGAAGCACCGGATTGAGATTCCATTGGACCGGTACCAGGACTGCGGAATCATGATTTACGGGGACAATCCCGACGTTTGGTCGGGGGGAAGCGGATGCGGGTGTTCGGCGGCCGTTACATACGGCCATTTGTTCCGCCGCATGCGGGAAGGGGAATTGAAGCGCATTCTGGTGGTTGCGACAGGCGCTCTGCTTTCGCCGATTTCGTACCAACAGGGTGAAAGCATTCCCTGTATCGCGCATGCCGTTTCGATCGAAGCGGAGTGAAGGAGGGTTTGGCGTGATTTTTTTGTGGGCGTTTTTAGTCGGAGGATTCATTTGTCTGATCGGCCAATTTTTGATGGATGTCGTGAAACTGACCCCTGCCCACACCATGTCTGTGCTGGTGGTGGCGGGGGCGATATTGGACGGGCTCGGCCTTTACGACCCATTGATCCGGTTTGCCGGAGCGGGTGCGTCGGTTCCGATCACCAGTTTCGGCAACGCCCTCGTGCACGGGGCGATGCAGGAAGCGCAACAGCACGGTTTGATCGGGATTTTGACCGGGATTTTTGAGGTGACAAGCGCCGGGGTGTCAGCCGCCATCGTATTCGGTTTTCTGGGAGCCGTCGTGTTCCGGCCCAGAGGGTAAGCGCCCATTTCCGCACGGACAAAGAACATGGGACATCTCCATCCCAATACAGTATTCATGTATCCGGTGAATTTACTTAATATTGGGAGGAGTGTTCAACATGTATTATGCTTGGGGACAGTGGCCGTACGGAACCATGCCAGTGTTCAGAAGCGAACCGGCGGACTTCCAACAGGAGCTTGCCGCGTTGAAGCGGAGTTTTCAACAGCTTCAGGAAGAATGGCAAGCGATCAGCGCCAAGGTGCTCGAATGGGAATCGCAGGCGAACCGGGCACAAACCGCCGCCCAGAAGACCGCAAGCGCAAGAGGCGAAGAATTGCTGAAAAGAATCGAAGAGCAGATCAATTCGTTGCGAGCCGATCAAATCACAGTCTACGAACAACTCTTGAACGAGTTTCTTTCCAACCGGGTAAGCGATCACATCCGTGAAATGCGGAAAGAAATCACGCCCGTGAAAATCGTCGGGCAAATTCCGGCCGCCAAAAGTCTGGAGGAGGCGTACGCGTAAAAGGATCGATCCGTGAAAAGCCACAGTCGGGTTTGCAACAACTGTGGCTTTTTCCGGCTTCTGTACGGAAGCCGAAATTTAGTTTTCAACAGGTGAGAATAGTGAACCCGATCAAAAAAATTACCGTTGGTTTCCTTGTTTTATTTGTCGCCGTATCTGTCTGCCTCGCATCTGCCGGGACCTTGGCCAATTCTTTGCCGCCGGAGGGAGAAATTTCCCTGCAGATCGATCCGCTGCGCAATCAGCTGACTGTGCTGGTAAACGGGGTTACATATAAAAAATATCCGATCGCTTTGGGCAGGCCGGCAACACCGACGCCGGTCGGGGAATGGAAAGTGATCAACAAATACAAGAATTGGGGTTCCGGTTTTGGCACGCGCTGGATCGGATTGAATGTGTCCTGGGGTGTCTATGGCATCCACGGCACGAACCGGCCGGGGTCGATCGGACACGACGCCAGCCACGGTTGCGTGCACATGTTTAACCGGGACGTCGAGGAATTATACGATTGGGTGAGCATCGGAACCCGTGTCTCCGTGCTCGGGCATCCTCTGCGGGAGCCGGCTCTCGACCCGCGGCGGTTGGCGGCTGGGGACAGTGGGGCCGATGTGCAACTGGTTCAGAGCCGACTGCGCAGCGCGGGTTTTTACAAAGGAAAATGCGACGGCCGGTTTGGCGTGGCTACGGAACAAGCGTTGAAAGCGTTTGAAAAAGCCAGCGGATTGCCTGTGGACGGCGTTGTCGGCCAACGGGACTATCAGGAACTCGGGTTGGTGGAATGAGCGATGAAACGCGCTACGGGCAGGGAAAACGGAAGATATCAAAGATGAGCCCAATCGGAATTCGAATGATTACAAACCGCCTGTCAATTCCGCTGAAGACCCGGAGACGGATCGATGTAAGTCCGACGCTGAGCAGGCAACCTGTAAAATTCCCCACAAAAGTACGAACTACCACAATGTTGCCGATCAAATTGCGGGCAGTTTGCCGAATTCTGCGCTGTGTCGTCAAGGACGTTCTTCTGTTTGTCGCAGTGCCGATTTGTGCGGCCATTCCACTCTCCTCCTTGTTGCAATCTGCTTTATCATATTGGGGGAGCTGGCGATGGGATTGGACCGGAGCCCTAGGCAGCGGTCCATTTTGCGACAGCGGGGGTGACGGAATCCGGCCAAGTGTGCACAAAGTTGCCAACGAAGCCGCAAGAAGTGGTAAACTGGTAGAAAAAAGTCAAGGAGAGAAGCGAAAATGAATTTCAAAACTGCCGATTTGTGCGATCAATTTCATGAAGAGCTGCAAATTTGCGAAATACCGATGGTCTCTTATGGAGGGAAAAAGCGGTTTTCCGGCCCGATTGCCACGGTGCACGTACTGAATGACAATGTGCTGGTCCGCCAGGCAATCGAAACGGTGGAGCCCGGAACCGTGCTGGTTGTTGACGGCGGCGGTTCCAGACGGTGTGCGCTGTTGGGGGACCAATTGGCCGCCCTGGCGGTATCTCGCGGTCTGGCCGGAGTGATCATTCACGGATGCGCCCGCGACGTGGCTGACATCGCGGAATTGCCGCTGGGAGTCATGGCATTGGGCAGCATGCCTTTAAAGAGCAAGAAAGAAGGAAAAGGTTCAAGGGATATCGTGTTGCGGTTTGGCGGCGTGGAATGGACGCCGGGACATTATGTTTATGCGGATGAGGACGGCATCGTCGTTTCGCCAAGACCGCTGATTTAAAGCCAAAGACGGGTTCGATCCCTGGCATCCGGGTTGCGCGGCCGATGCCAGGGATCGCGGCGATTGCGGTAGGTGGCAAAGGATTGGGGAGGAGGCATGCTGGCATGGAAATGCTGCAACAGCAGTCGGCAACTCAGTACAAGATTCTTTATTTCGTATGCGCGGCTCATTTTTTGCAGGATTTGCTGACATCGATCGTTCCGGCGATGCTTCCGGTTTTGCATGAGCACCTTGCGCTCAACTATGCCCAATTGGGTATTGTCGTGATGGTCGCCAATATCACCGCTTCCTTTTTCCAGCCGGTATTGGGATATCTGACGGACAAAAAACCGCTTCCGTGGTTGCTGCCGTTGGCGGCCCTGTTCGCCGGGCTTGGGCTGTCCGGCATTGGACTGTCCGACAGTTTTGCGGACATTTTGCTGATGGTGATATTGATCGGACTCGGTTCCGCCACTTTTCATCCGGAAGGTTCACGGGTTGCCCATTTGGCTGCCGGGCCGAGAAAGGGATTGGCCCAATCGATTTTTCAGGTGGGCGGCAACGCCGGGCAGGCCGTGGGACCTCTGATGATTCCGCTCCTGTTTCTGCCGTTTGGGCTCAAGGGTGCTTATTGGCTGCTGGTGCCCGCGCTGTTCAGCATCGCAGCGCTGACGGTTGTCGCGCGGTGGTACAAGAGCTGGACGGGGAATCGCAAAAAGGCGAGGGCGGTTCCGGCGGGTCAAGATCAATACGGCGCACTGGCCATGCTTGTGGGAGTCGTCAGCCTGCGGTCCTGGATTCACAGCGGCATCTCCAGCTTCCTTCCCCTGTATTACATCAATGAAACGGGGATGAGCAAAGAGATGGCGGAGTATTATCTGTTTGTGTTTTTGTTGGCGGGAGCGATCGGGACGTTTTTCGGAGGGCCTCTGGGAGATCGTTTCGGCAAAAAGAATGTGCTGATTTTTTCGATGGCCGGTTCGCTTCCGTTTATGGTTCTGCTTCCGTACTTAACCGGATTTTGGGCATTGGTCAACGTATTTCTGGTCGGGTTTATCAGCTTGTGCAGCTTTGCCGTGTCGGTCGTCTATGCGCAAGAGCTGGCGCCGGGCAAGGTGGGGATGGTATCCGGACTGATGATCGGATTTGCGATTGGGGCCGGGGGCGTCGGAGCCGCCGTGATGGGCTATTTCGCAAACATTGTCGGGATCTCCGTCTTGATTCAACTGCTGTTGGCAATTCCCGTCCTTGGTTGGCTGCTCGGAATCCGGCTGCCGAAAGACGGGATCAAAAATGGGGCAGTGTCCGCTTCCGCTTGAATTTGTAATACGCATTACATAAAAAAATGATCTTATTGACAAAGGATGGTTGCGCACATAATATTACCCCATGGGGTATTTTGGAAGCGATTTTTGAGAAGGAGGTCCATCATGAAGCCGTGGCTGAAAATCACACTGTTTCTGGTCCTGCCGGTCGGAATTTTCATCCTGGTTCTCGGCGGGTTTTTCAAGGAGAAAGTGGAACCCGGAAAAACCGAACCGAACCGTGCAAAGGTTTCCAACGTGAAAGTGATGAGGGTGGAGGATACGGCCTCCGACATGGGAGTCACGGTACCGGGGACGGTTGTCTCGGATAAGGAGGCGAAAGTTTCAAGCAAGATCATGGCATCCGTAAGGCAAATCCTGGTGTCGGAAGGCGATCGGGTAAAACAGGGGGACCCGCTGATTCTGCTTGATCCGTCACAGGTAAGCGCCTATACGAGCCAGGCCCGGGCCGGAATCCAGGAAGCCGAAGCTGCGCAAGGCAGGATTGAAGAGGCGATCAAACAGGCGGAGGCGGGGGTGGAGTTGGCCAAGGCTCGGTTTCAGAATGCGGAAGCTACATATAACCGGGTCAAAAGTTTGTATCAAAACGGCGCCGCCAGCAAGCAGGATTACGACAATGCGGAAACCGAGTACCTGGCGGCAAAAGCGCAACTGGAACAAACGGAAGCGGGACTGAAAGTCGCACAGGCGCAAAAGGGCGAGATACTGGCCAATTACAACAAAGCGGTGGCCGCTTACGAGGCGACGGCCGTGAATTTGAACGATGCGACGGTTCGCGCGCCTTTCGATGGAGTCGTCACCCGCAAGATCGTCGATCAGGGAGATATGGCGTCGCCGGGCATGCCTTTGATCGCGCTTGAGAAAGGCCCGTATTCGCTGCAGGTCTATGTCGACGAACGAATGGCAAAGTCAATCAAATTGGGCGATGAAGTCAAGCTGCATATCGATGCCCTTGACAAAAATCTTATCGGCAAAGTGACGGAAATCACACCGCGAATCGACCCGGCAAGCCGCACGTTTAACGTAAAAGCGGCGATTCCCGATGAGCCGGACGTCAAACCCGGCATGTTTGGCAAAGCCGTTTTTTCCACAGGCGAGGTGAAAGCCACGTATATTCCGCAAACGGCGGTGGTTCGCTGGTCGCAGTTTACCGGCGTCTTTGTGCTGGATGAGCGGAACCGGGCACACCTTCGCTATGTCTCCCTCGGCCGGGAACGTGACGGCAAGGTGGAAGTGCTAAGCGGTTTGGCGGCTGGGGAACGGATTGTCGTCGAGGGAACCGACAGAGTGGCGGACGGCTCTGAGGTGGTGAGCGACTGATGAACAATAAATTGGGATTGTCCGGAAGGATCGCAAAAGCATTCATTGATTCCAAATTGACGCCGCTCCTGGTGATTGCCGTTTTGCTGCTCGGATTCTTCGCGGTCGTGAATACGCCGCGGGAGGAAGAACCGCAAATTTCCGTTCCGATGATCGACGTTTTTATTCCCTATCCGGGTGCGACGGCGGTAGACGTCGAGGATCGCGTCAGCAAAATTTTGGAGAAGAAATTATGGGAAATCGATGGAGTGGAATATATCTATACCACTTCCCGGCCGGGAATGGCGATGATCACGGCGCGGTTTTATGTGGGCACTGATCTGGATCAGGCAGTCGTCCGTTTATACAATAAGCTGATGTCCAACATGGACCAGATGCCGCCCGGAGTGATGAATCCGCTGGTAAAACCGATGACGATTGACGATGTGCCGATCGTATCGCTGACCCTGTGGAGCGGGAATCTGGATGATTATGCCTTGCGCCGGATTGCCGCCGTGGTCAATGACGAAATCACGAAGATCCAGAATGTGTCGAAGACGCAATTGATTGGCGGCAGGGAGCGGCAGGTGCGGGTGGAAATCGACCCGAACCGGCTGTCGGCGTACGGGATTTCGCCGCTGGCGGTGGCCAAGACCCTGCAGGAATCGAACATTTCCGCGCCGGCGGGAGAATTTGCCCGCAATAACGAGCAGTTTAAAGTAAAAGCGGGCACTTACCTGCTGTATGCGGAAGAAGTGGAAAAACTGGTTGTCGGCGTGTATAAAGACCGGCCCGTGTTTCTGAAAGATGTCGCCAAGGTGTTGGACGGCCCCGGTGAAGTCGATCAGTACGTGCTGTTCGGAGCCGGGGTACAGGCGAAAGAAAAAGGAATTGAGCAACAGGCTGGGAGAATTTTTCCGGCGGTCACCATCGCCATCTCCAAAAAACCGGGCAGCAACGCGGTCTGGATTGCGGACGATGTCATAAAGAAGATTCATGACCTGAAGGGGAAAGTGATTCCGGAAGACGTGCAGGTAACAGTTACCCGCAATTACGGGGACACCGCCAAAGAAAAATCGAATGAGTTGATGGAACATCTGCTGATCGCAACGATTTCCGTAACTCTTCTGATCGGGGTGGCGTTGGGAACCCGGGAAGCGTTTGTCGTGGGGATTGCCGTTCCCGTCACGCTGGCACTGGCGCTCTTTTTGAGCTACATGTACGGCTACACGCTCAACCGGGTCACACTGTTTGCGCTGATTTTTGCCATCGGGATCCTGGTGGACGACGCGATCGTTGTCGTGGAGAATATCCACCGCTGGTTTACGGTTGGGAAACTGCCTCCGCTGGAAGCTGCCGTAAAGGCGGTTGACGAGGTGGGAAATCCGACCATCCTGGCTACCTTTACCGTCATCTCGACACTGATGCCGATGGCCTTTGTCGGCGGACTGATGGGGCCGTATATGTCGCCGATTCCGATCAACGCGTCGGTGGCCATGTTCTTTTCGCTGCTTGTCGCGTTTGTCGTGACGCCTTGGTTTGCGTACCGTTTCCTGAAAAAGGACGGCCATAAGGAACCGGCGCCTGCCGAACAACGGATTTCGGCAAACGACGCGATGGCGGGAAAATCGCACCGTTTGGCGAGATGGTACGCAAGAGTCATCTCTGCCATGCTCTACGAAAAGAAAAAACGCTACGGTTTTCTGCTGGGAGTAGTCGTCTTGCTGCTCGGTTCGATGTCTCTTTTTTACACCAAAGCGGTGCCGATGAAAATGATGCCGTTTGACAACAAAAGCGAATTTCAGATTGTGATCGATATGCCGGAAGGCAGCACTTTGGAAGAGACGGCATCCGCCACCAAAGCGATCGGCGATTACCTTGCCACCGTCAACGAAGTGACCGATTACCAAATGTATATCGGCACTTCCGCGCCTTTTAACTTTAATGGACTGGTGCGCCACTATTTTCTCCGGCAAGGGCCCAACGTGGCGGACATTCAGGTGAATCTGGCAGGAAAACATCACCGGGAAGACCAGAGCCACGACATTGCCAAGCGAATCCGGCCGGAAGTTCAGGCGATAGCG
Source organism: Effusibacillus sp. SKA8 (assembly GCF_058273125.1). Lineage (NCBI taxonomy): Bacteria > Bacillati > Bacillota > Bacilli > Caryophanales > Alicyclobacillaceae > Effusibacillus > Effusibacillus sp. SKA8. The sequence goes on from NZ_JBZCSF010000010.1 coordinate 19,740, forward strand.
GAGAAATACAAGGCAAACGCAAAAGTGGTGGAAGTTCCGCCGGGACCGCCCGTGCTCTCCACTCTGGTTCTGGAAATCTACGGCAACAACCGGGAAGAACAGATGGAAGTGGCGAAAAAGGCGGAACAGATCTTCCGGGAAACGCCGGGTGTCGTCGATGTCGATATCATGATGGAAGAAGATCAGCCGGAATTCCGGTTTGTCATGAATGAAAAAGCCCGGCTGAACGGGATCACCGACCAGCAGGTGGTGGAAACCCTGCAAATGATGCTGAACGGGGCGAAAGTCGGACTGCTTCACCCGCCGCACGAACTGGAGCCGGTTGTGATCAAGGTACAGCCTGCACGGGGCGAACGTTCCAGCATCGACAGCCTGAAAAGCATTCAAATTCCCGCGCCTGGCGGCAAACTGGTTCCTCTTGGCGAAATTGCGTCGCTTGAGGAAGGGGTGGCCGAGAAATCCCGCGACCGGAAAAATCTGCAACAGGTGGTTTACGTAGTGGGAGACGTGGCCGGGGGGCAGGAAAGCCCCGGGTACTCGATTGCCGACATGTGGGACAGAATCGCCGGATTGAAAACGCCAAGCGGCGTGAAAGTGGAACAGTACCTGACACACCAGCCCTGGTTGGAAGACGGGATCAAAATGAAGTGGGACGGGGAATGGCAAATCACGTACGAAGTGTTCCGCGATCTGGGGATCGCGTTTGCGGTGGCGCTGGTTGTCATGTACCTGTTGGTCGTCGGCTGGTTCCAGTCGTTCATCACGCCGATCATCATCATGTCCCCGATTCCGCTGACGCTGATTGGGGTCGTTCCGGGGCATTGGATGTTTGGCGCCTTCTTTACCGCCACGTCGATGATCGGGGTGATTGCGCTGGCGGGGATCATCGTGCGGAACTCGATCCTGTTGGTGGAATTTGCGAAACGGCGCAGGGATGAGGGGCAAACCCTGACAAACGCGGTGATCGAAGCGGGGATCGTCCGGGCAAGACCGATTGTATTGACGGCGGCGGCCGTGGTGGTGGGGGCGTTCGTGATCCTGTTTGACCCGATTTTTCAGGGATTGGCCATTTCCATGATGTTTGGGACGATCGCGTCGACCGTATTGACGCTGTTTGTCATCCCGGTCGTCTATTGCATGGTGGAAACCGCGCGGGCAAAGCGCCGCATGAAGAACCAATCGATTCAATGCGCCGACGATACGATTGCCTTATAAGACACATCTGACGCAGCTTGCTGGGAATATCAGCACCGGTACGGGCATAATTTGGGATTTGCGTGTCAGAAACGCTTTCGGCATCCGCCCGCTCACCTTTTCCGACCCGGCAACGGAGCGGGAAGGCGCTGACGGCGCCGGAAGCGTTTTTTTCTATTTTAAGCGTACGGCAAGTCAGGGATAACCTGTCGGTGAAAAGTTGGATATTTGTCATGCAGAAACTTTGATGTATAATAAAAAATAAATAGTTTGAATTTTTATAAAATTTGGAGGGGACGGGTATGCGTTTAGGAGGATATCGCAACAGGGTGGCATGGGTCGATTTGACCAACCGGACGGTTGAATATCGAGGAATCCATGAGGAGGACGCAAGAAAATATGTCGGCGGAAGGGGACTCGGCGTCAAGTATCTGTTGGACAATGGGCCGCAGGTGGAACCGTTCTCGCCGGACAACTTGTTGTGCGTAATGACCGGGCCTTTGACAGGCACACGAGTCAACATGAGCGGCCGTTTGTGCGTGGTCACCAAATCGCCGCTGACCGGCACCGTCACTGATTCGCACATGGGCGGCTGGACGGCCGCGCGTCTGAAATGGGCCAATTTTGACGCATTGGTCTTTAAAGGACAAAGCGACAAACCCGTCTATCTGTATGTGGAGAACGGTCATGCCGAACTGCGGGACGCTTCCGAGCTTTGGGGATTGGGCGTAAGGGCGACCATTCGGAAATTGAAGGAGCGCTATGGCAGCAAGGATATCAGTGTCATGGCGATCGGGCAGGCGGGTGAGAATCTCGTAAGATTCGCCTCCATCATCAACGAACACGACCGTTCCGCGGGACGGGGCGGCACCGGCGCGGTGATGGGGCACAAGAACCTGAAAGCGATCGTCATCAAGGGCAAATCCAACATGCCGAAACCGGCGGACGAGGAAAAATACAAGGAAGCGGTCCGCAAGGGGCTGAAGGCGATTCTGGAAAGCCCGGTCACCGCGCCGAACAAGGGCGGTTTGTCGCGTTACGGAACCAATGTGCTGATGAACGTGACCAATACTGCGGGCGCTTTGCCGACAAGGAACTCGCAGTTTTCTCACTTTGAGGGCGCGGACGACATCAGCGGCGAGACGATCCGGGACACGATCCTCGCGGAAGAACCGACCTGTCACGCGTGTCCGGTTGCTTGCAAAAAGCTGGTCGAGGTGCCGGACGGAAAATACAAGACCCGCGTGGAAAGTTATGAGTACGAATCGGCTTGGGCGCTGGGAGCCAACTGCGGCACGAACCACAAGGAAGCCATTGCTTTCATGATCGACCGGTGCAACGAGTACGGACTGGATACGATCGAGATGGGGAATGCCCTGTCGACTGCAATGGAAGCGTATGAAAAAGGGCTGCACCGGGAAGAGATCGACTGGGGCGATGCCGACCGGATGATCGAGTGGATTCGCAAGACGGCCATGCGCGAGGGAATCGGCAACGTTCTGGCGGAAGGAGCCGGCCGGGCTGCCGCCGCATTCGGGGAGCCCAATCTGGCGATGGTTGTGAAGAACCAGTCGATCCCGGCGTATGACCCGCGGGGCATCCAAGGAATCGGATTGGGGTACGCGACAAGCAACCGGGGTGCCTGCCATTTGCGCGGATACACGGTGGCAAGCGAGATCATGGGGATTCCGGAACCGACCGACCGCTTGAAAGCGGAAGGCAAAGGGGCGTTGCTCAAGATCTTCCAGGATCTGCATTCGTTCTCCGATTCGCTGGACATCTGCAAGTTCTCGGCCTTTGCCGAAGGGGCGCAGGAGTATGCGGAACAGTATTCGGCGGTGGTCGGGATCGACATCACGATGGAAGACGTGTTCAAAATCGGCGAGCGAATCTACAACTTAGAACGCTATTATAACAACCTGGCGGGCTTTGACGGCAAAGACGACACATTGCCAGTACGCTTCCTGACGGAAGGCGGAACCGGCGGCAGCCAGGGAGAAGTCAGCAAACTGCCGGAAATGCTGAAGGAATACTATCGGGAACGGGGTTGGATCAACGGCGTTGTGTCGGCGCAGAAGCTGCGCGAACTGGGAATCGAGCCGGTTGCGGACCGGGAAGACGGAGTAATCGCGTAATCGCCCGACATCGTCGGGGAATTAAAAATTCAGAAGGTTTCACGGTGCTGTGGAGCCTTCTTTTTGTTTGTGCCGGAGGCAAGGCCATGTGACTAAGGCTGTTAGCCCCCGCCCCGCAGGGCTTTCAGACGGAACCGCCCCACCACCCGGTTGACCGTTTCCGGCTCTCCCGAAAAGGTGATAAACGTACGCGGAATCCCCATCCCTTTTGAAAAAATAAGCATGTCTTCCGGCTCCAATTGTGCGAGCCAGCCCTCTCCTTCAATCAAGACAGGTTTTTTGCCTGTCGCACCGCTTTCGCCGGATGCGGGCGGCGCTTTCTCGCTTCCGCCAAGCTCCAACAAAAACTGTTTGTACGCTGACCGATAGAGTCCGCGAAATTCAAGCCGCAGCAATGATTATCCGCCTCCCACGGGCGGAATGAGAGCGACTTCGTCTGTCTCCGCAAGGACGGTTTCAAGTCCGCCGCCGTGAATAATATTTTTGCCGTTGACAAATACATGCACATGAGGCAGTAGGCGTTGTTCCGTATCGAACAGTTCATTTTCAAATGCGGGAAACCGTTCGATAAGAGCGAGGAGCAGATCCCGAACGGTCTGTCCTTCCCGGATGTCGAGCGAGACTTCCTTTCCGGACACGATTTGCCGGAACGTGGCAAACACTTTAACCACCATGACCATCACCTCTAAATTTCTAACACCTCTCATTTCTAAGTTATCACAAATTACGGGAAAAAGTTCGCAAATTGTTTGTTGACTACCCTAGCGGGGTATCGTATAAATACATACAGACAGAAGTTTTGCCGGAAAGGAGCGGGCCCTATGTATGCTTATCATTGCGATAAGGATGATTTGCTGAAACGCCTGAAAAAAATCGAAGGCCAGATTCGCGGCATACAGAAGATGATTGAGGAGGACCGTTACTGTGTCGATATCCTCACGCAGTTGGCGGCGGTCAAAGCGGCCACCAACAAAGTGGGGCTCAGTCTGCTTGACAGCCACACCCGGGGGTGTGTCGCCCACGCGATTAAAGAGGGTGACGGGTCCAAACATATTGACGAATTGCTGGAAGTCATTCGCGTGTTTGCAAAATAATGATTTGACGGGTACCTACCCTGCCGGGGAGACAGGAGGGAGACAGGATGAGTCGAACGATTCCGGAAAAAACCGGGAAAAAGGAACGGATCGAGCTGGCGGTTACGGGAATGACTTGTGCGGCGTGCTCGACGCGTATTGAGAAACGGCTGAATAAAGCGCCGGGCGTCGTCAAGGCGAATGTGAATCTCGCCAGCGAAAAAGCGGTGATTGAATACGAACCGGGAGTCACCGACGTCAAGAAGCTGATCGAAGTCGTCGAAAAAACGGGATACGGCGCAAAAGAAATCGTTCGGGTCAATGAAGAGGAAGAACAGTTGCGTCGGCGGAGAGAGTACGAAAAACTGGAACTGCGGGTGATCATCTCGTCGCTTTTGACGCTGCCATTTTTGATTCAGATGACCGGGATGTTTGCCAAATACGAAGTGATGCTGTCGGTCTACCTGCAGTTCGCGCTGGCGACGGTTGTACAGTTTTGGATCGGCTGGCGCTTCTACGAAGGTGCTTACAAATCCCTTCGCGGAGGCAACGCCAACATGGATGTGCTGGTGGCGCTGGGCACTTCCGCAGCCTATTTTTACAGCGTATATTTTACGTTCCGGGAATCCGGGGAAGTTTATTACGAAGCGTCCACGGTGGTCATCACATTGATCCTGCTCGGCAAACTCCTTGAACAGCGGGCGAAAGGGCAGACGTCGGAAGCGATTAAAAAGCTGATCAAGCTCCAGGCCAAGACCGCGCGCGTCATCCGTGACAACCAGGAGATCGATGTGCCGATTGAAGAGGTGCGGGTGGGCGATCTGATTGTGGTTCGACCCGGCGAAAAAGTGCCGGTGGACGGCGTGATTGTGGAAGGCCACTCGACACTGGACGAGTCGATGTTGACAGGCGAAAGCGTACCTGTCAGCAAGTCGCCGGGCGACGAGGTGATCGGAGCCACGCTGAACAAACACGGCTCGTTCCGGTTCCGGGCGACAAAAGTCGGCAAGGATACCGCATTGGCCCAGATTATCCGCCTGGTCGACGAAGCACAGGGGTCGAAAGCGCCGATCCAACGCTTGGCGGACAAGATTGCGGGAATTTTTGTGCCGTCCGTATTGGGCATAGCGGCTCTGACCTTTTTGCTTACGTGGTGGTTGGCAGATTTTCAACAAGGCTTGATCCACGCGGTGGCCGTGCTTGTGATCGCGTGTCCCTGCGCTCTGGGACTGGCGACTCCGACCGCGATCATGGTGGGAACCGGCCGCGGAGCGGAAAGCGGAATTCTCATCAAAGGCGGCGAATCGCTGGAAACGGCCCATAAGATTACGACGGTTGTGCTTGATAAAACCGGCACCATTACAAAAGGGAAACCGGAAGTGACCGATTTGATACCGGTTGATCTCAAGTCGGCGCGGGAACTGCTGCGGATTGCTGCCAGCGCGGAAGCCGGTTCCGAACACCCGCTTGGAGCGGCAATTGTCGAACGGGCCAAGGCGCAAGGCGTTCCGTTGCTTCCGGCAAAAAAATTCAAAGCGGTTCCCGGCCATGGAATCGAGGCGGAGGTTGACGGGAGAAGGGTGCTGATCGGCAACCTCAAACTGATGAGCGACAACGATGTTGACGTGTCATCGCATATCGAGTGGATCGAGTCGCTTGAAAGCGAGGGCAAAACCGTCATAATCGTAGCGGTGGAGGGATCTTTTGCCGGAGCCGTTGCGGTGGCGGATACTGTGAAGGAAACGTCGGCCGAAGCGATCCGCGTCCTGAAAGATATGGGGATTGAAGTGGTGATGATCACGGGCGACAACCGCCGGACGGCCGAGGCGATCGCCCGCGAAGTGGGAATCGACCGGGTGCTGGCGGAAGTTCTGCCCGAGCATAAAGCACAAGAAGTGATCAAGCTGAAGGAGCAGGGAAAAGTCGTCGCCATGGTCGGCGACGGGATTAACGACGCGCCTGCTCTCGCGGCGGCCGATGTCGGCATGGCGATCGGCACCGGCACGGACGTGGCGATGGAAGCGGCCGACATCACCCTTATGCGCGGCGATCTGCGGAGCATTCCGGATGCCATTCGTTTGTCGAAAATGACCATGCTAAAGATCAAGCAAAATCTGTTTTGGGCGTTTATCTACAACATCATCGGGATTCCCTTTGCCGCCATCGGATTTCTCAGTCCGATTTTGGCAGGGGGGGCGATGGCGCTCAGTTCCGTATCTGTCGTGTCCAATTCGCTTCTGCTGAAGCGTTGGCACACGATGTGATAAATGAAACCCTATTTTTAAGGAGGAGTGAAAGATGGCAACCGTTACACTGAATGTAAAAGGGATGTCTTGCGGTCATTGCGTGAAGGCGATCGAAGGGGCGCTTGCGGAACTGGATGGGGTGGAACGATCGCTCGTCGACCTGCAAGGGGGGACCGTAACCGTCGAGTACTGGGACGGAGCGGTTACTGTCGAGCAAATGAAAGAGGCGATTGAAGACGCCGGTTACGACGTGGTGTAAAATTCGGCGTCTTTACGAAAAACGGCCTGCTGCAAAGGTGCGTGTTAACTAAAAATTTCTTTTCTTTTCCAGTATTAAGGGCTCCGGCTGATGCTCATACTTACTGCGTGAGTTGTCCAAATCTCCAGCAGAAGGAGCCCGTTATTTTTTATGTTAATGAAAAGTTCTCTTTGGGATGTTGGACAGCGTTTTCGTCCCGATCATCAGATGGAGCTTTTCTATCGTTCCCTGGTTCCAACAAGTCCCCGGCTGATTCTTGTGTTGGTCCATGGCGCGGGGCAACACTCAGGACAGTTTTCCGAATTGGGAATCTATTGTTCCCAACGCGGCATCGCTTTCTATGCGTTGGATTTGCGGGGGTTCGGTCAGTCGCCGGGAAAACGCGGGCATGTGTCTTCCTTTAGTCAGTACCTGGATGATCTTGATCTGTTTATTGAGTATGTAAGAAAAAAGCATCCTGGAGAACCCGTTTTTTTATTGGGACACAGTCTCGGCGGAACGATTGTAATCCGTTACGGCCAGGAACGCCGGAGCTTTCTTCGGGGAGCGATTCTGTCAGCTCCGGCTTTAAGGCTCCGTTTCCGCATTCCGGTTTCCCTGTATTGTGCGGCGTATGTCATGTCCGGAATAAAACCGGAGCTTTGTGTGGATTTGCGTAAGTGGAGAACCGTCGCAACAAGGATTCCCTGCTTTAAATCCATTTTTGACGGTGAATTGGCAGAAGATGTTGATCCTTTGTCCACCAATCAATTTTCTGTTCGCTGGTTCACCGAACTCCTGGTTAACGGTCACCGGGCATTAAACAGGACAAAAAATTTCGGACTTTCCGTATTATGTCTCTGCGGTGCGGACGATACAATAATCGATCCGGCTTCCGTCCAAGAATTTTACGATTCTTTACAGGTGACGGATAAACAACTGATGCTGCTTCCCCGTATCAAACATCGGATCCTGCAGGATCACGGCAAGGAACTGATCTATCAACACATCGTCGACTGGTTGCAGGAACGCGTTTAGGAAAAGATGTCTTCGTCTCCGGCAACTGTCGGCCAGCGAAAAAAGACAGCGAAAAACCTGCCGCAAACGGCAGGTTTTTTAAATTTATGGCGAAGCGGTGACACCATCTGGAATGAGCAGGATGAACAGTACGAAGATGATCAGAAATACCACTGCCCAGCGAGTATAGTTGCCGAAAACACCGTACATGCAAATCCCTCCTTTCCGGATCCGTCAGTATAATACATGCAATTGACGGACAAAACGGCAGGGACAAACGCCCGAGAAAACGAAAATGGGCGGGATTGGGAAAAGCTGCCTTGTACTATTCCCGGGACTGGCCGAATATCTTGGAATCAGATGGACGGACAGCCGTTGGATGAAAAAAGGAGTGGTACTATGCGCAAATCGTTTGTTCTTTTCATGGTGACTGTCCTGGTGCTGAGCCTGGGGCTGGTCGCTTGCGGCAAACGGACGATGGAAAATGTGATGAAAGATCTCGAGGGAGTTCGCAAAGACCTGAAATCCTACAAAAGCAAAGCGATGATGTCGGTGCAAACGCCGTCTTCGTCCACGAAGTACTATATTGAGACTTGGTTCCAAGCCCCCAACTTCTACCGGATTGCGCTCGGCAACGAGCAGAGGGACATCAACCAGGTGATTGTCCGAAACGACGAGGGCATTTTTGTCGTCAATCCCCAGCTGAAAAAGAGCTTCCGGTTCCGGGGAGATTGGACGGAGAATCAGGGAGGGCACGTGTATTTGTATCATGCGATGATCGACAGAATCCTGAACGAGACCGACAAGCGATTTTCGACTCAAGAGGGCGTTGTCGTGATTGAGATGCGGATGACGCCGGAAAATCCGCTGATCACCAAACAGCAAATCGTCCTGGAAGACAGAAAACTCCACCCGAAAAAAATGGTGTTGCTCGGTAAAGAAGATCAGCAGATTGTCACGGTCGATTACGAGTCGTTTGAAACAGACGTAAACTTTAAAAAAGATGATTTTACGCCAGAGGCCGCGATGGCGCTTGGTACGGACAAAGGAGCGGTGTCGGTGACGGCGGGCAAGACCGATTTTGGCGTGATCGAACCCACCTATTTGCCAACAGGCATGACACTGAAGGAAATCAAAGAACAAGACGGCGCGATGTATCTGTTCTATCAGGATGCGGCGGGCAAGACGGTGACGATTGCGGAACGTCGTCCAGCCCCGGGAACGGCAGTGCTGCCGGAAGCCAAAGTGCAGGATCTGTTTGGGACACCCGCGGTTGTCACAGGAGCGGGAGACGTCAAAACCATGTACTGGACCTGCCGCGGGGTGGAATTTTCGATGACTTCCGCTTTACCGGTATCCGAAATGACAAGAATTGCCCAATCGACGATGGGAACAGTCGGCAAATGACCGAGTCCGGATCGCAAGACCGGAATCTTTCGGGGTGGGGGATCGCCCTTTTCCCGCGCCGCTGCGCCGACCGACAGTGCCGCCGACCGAGGGCTTGACGGATTCGGCGGGCGCTTGATAGGCTTAAAGAATAAAAGATTGGAGCGGGACGGCGACATGATTCGACCAACTTGGGCGGAAGTGAATCTGGATCACATCGCGCACAACATCCGGGAGTTTCGCAGGATTCTCCCGCCCCACACGCGAATCATGGCATCCGTCAAAGCGGACGGATACGGCCATGGCGCGGTGCGGGTCGCAAAACGCGCACTTGCGGCGGGATGCGACTACTTGGCCGTGGCCTGTGTGGAAGAAGGGATTGAACTGCGACATGCGGGAATCGAAGCGCCGATTCTCGTGTTGGGGTTCACGCCGCCTGCGGCGGCGGAAGAGGTGTTGCGCTGGAACTTGTCGCAGACGGTGTTTCAAACCGAGTTGGTGGATGCGCTCGCCAAAGCGGCCGTTGCTCTGGGGAAAACGGCGCACGTGCACGTAAAAGTGGATACCGGCATGGGGAGAATCGGGCTGCAGGCGGAGGAAGCGGCCGATTTCATCAGCGCGGTCCGAAACCGGGAAGGCATTGACCTGGAAGGTGTGTTTTCACACTTTGCCACGGCGGACGAAGCGAATAAAACTTACGCACAGGGGCAAATTGCCAGATGGAAGAAACTGCTGGCCGAACTCGAGAAACGGCGGATTCGGATTCCGTTCAGGCACATTGCAAACAGCGCAGCGGCGATCGAGTATCCCGATATGGCTTATGATATGGTAAGGATAGGCATATCGCTGTACGGTCTGTATCCATCAAAAGAAGTCAACCGTTCAAAGGTGCAGCTCCGGCAGGCGATCCGCTTTCTGTCCCACGTCGTTCATCTCAAAACATTGCCGCGCGGGGCCGGAGTGTCTTACGGAGCAACCAGAGTGCAGCGGGAACAAGCGGTGATCGCCACACTTCCCGTTGGGTATGGCGACGGATTTTCGCGGCTTTTGAGCGGGAAGGCTCAAGTTTTGATTCGGGGAAAACGGGCGCCGGTCATCGGTCGGATCTGTATGGACCAGTGTATGGTGGACGTCACCGATATCGAAGATGTGGAGCTTGGCGATGAGGCGGTTTTGTACGGCGGACAGGGAGAAGAGTTTATTTCGCTGGATGAAGTGGCCGACTGGATGGGAACCATTTCTTACGAAGTCGCCTGCGACCTTGGCAAAAGAGTTCCCAGAAAATACGTCTCTTCAGGGGAAATAAAGAATTCAGACTTTTGACATGAGGAGCGTCAGACGAGTATAATACCAAAGTGGGTACGATTAGGTATAGTGTCGGGGGTGCCGGATTTTGTCCAAGACAAAACGCATTATGATCAGTGTCCCAAATCATCTTCTTCAGGAAGTGGATGGTATTGTGGAACAAGAAAACTCGAACCGGAGTGAACTGATTCGGCAAGCGATGAGGCTGTATCTGAATGAACGGAAAAAACGGGACATCCGCGAGACCATGCAACGCGGATACATGGAAATGGCCAAGATTAATCTGAATCTTGCATCAGAAGCGTTTTTTGCGGAAGAGGAAGCGGACCACACATTAGATCGGCTCGTAAGCGGGGTGTAGCCCTTGAACGTCAAGCGTGGGGATGTGTTTTTTGCAGAATTGTCACCCGTGGTCGGTTCTGAACAGGGTGGGTTCCGCCCCGTGCTCATCCTTCAGAACGATATCGGCAACCGGTTCAGTCCGACCGTGATTGTGGCGGCCATTACCGCACAGATCCAAAAGGCAAAACTTCCCACGCATGTTGAGATTAAAGCGGAACCCAACGGACTGGAACGCGATTCGGTCATCCTTCTGGAACAGATCCGCACGATCGACAAACAGCGGTTGACCGATAAAATTACCCACCTGGACGATGAACTGATGGCCAGAGTCAATGACGCCCTGATGATTTCGCTCGGTTTGATCGAATTTTAATACGGTAGCAACGAAGCCCGTTGAGATGGGCTTATTTTATTTCACGACGAAGATCCTGCTATAGTATACATCTTATTTCGCCGGGAGGCAAAGGAAACCGTTGTGCCAGGAACGGTTGTGCCGGGCGCGGGAGGGACCTGTGTGACTGTTTTTTTCGCATTGAGTCCACTGATTTTGATATTGGCGCTGTTGCTGGTATTCAGGCGCGGGGCTGTTGAAACGAGTGTTGCGGGGGTGGGGGCGGAGATTGCCGGGGTTGATGTGGTCCGCTTGGGAGTGCTGAGCGCTCTTTTCGCGATTCCCATTCTGCTTTACTGGTAGTTTGCCGTGGCGGTTGTCTCTGGCGGTTGGAGACAGCCAGGCAGGTTGGCGACGTGTTGTTGGCAGCCGGACTCATGTCGGGTGGATTGTATTTGAGCAACCGGTTTGTTTCGGTAGAGTCGGCCTGTGTATTCGCGGGGCTTGTGGCGGGAACGGTTCTGAGTTTTGCCTGGAAGAACCGGCAAGCCCGTTTGCGGACGCCGGAAAAATCGCAGGTTTCGCTTAAAAAAGCGGTTTTCCCTTATGCCGTGTTCCTCGCATTGGTTGCGGCAACCCGGCTGCTCGGTGAAATTCCGCAAGTCGGCACTTGGTTCAAAAGCCATCCTTACATTTACAGTCCCGGCACGGCGCTGCTGTTGACCTGCGCGGCGGTCGTCCGGATGTTTCGCATGATGCTGCCGGAGGTGCTGCATAGCATCGCTGACATGTGGCGGCAGGTGCGGCCGGCGGCGCTTTCCACCATAGGATTTGTATTGACCGGAACCGTGATGAAAGACGCGCAAATGATCGCAATTGTCACGGAGTCCCTGAGGGATGCGGGGGCGACTTTTCCCGTACTGGCGCCGTTGGTGGGCGGATTGGGCGGTTGGGTCACCGGATCGAACGCTGCGGCGAACGCGATGTGGATGCATTTCCAGACCGGCATGGCCATGACGGTCGGGCTTCCGGCTGACTTGGCCGCGGCCGTGCAAAACACCTCGGCGGCCAACTTGACGATGGCCTCCCTGTCACGGGTCGCTCTCGGGGCTGCCGTGGCAGGCGTGAGCGGCCGCGAGGGGGAACTCTTGCGGCGGGTCGGACTGCTGGCGTTGGGGGTGTTGGGGATCGTGACGCTTATGGCGTTCGCGTATATGTACGGCTAAGGGGAGCGGTCTGGAAACTGTCTGCCCGACTGAACGATCCGCCTCTCTCGTCCCTCTTGTCCGCCTGACTGGTGTCCGTCCGATCCGATCAGTTGACGCAAAGACAAGGCACCGCTATAATGGGTGACGAAATCGTTACATCGACAACACGTTGCGGAAACGGAGTACGATACAGTCCACAGTCAGAGAGGGAACTCCGCGGCTGAAAGGGTTCCTCTGTGAAGGGTATCGGAAGCTACTTCCAAGTGCAGTCAATCCCTGCCGGTTTGTGCCCGTTACAGCACATGTGAGGGATCTGTCCGGGCCCTTTTCCGGGTCCCCCGTCAAGGTTCCGGGATTCTGGCAGATGATAGGGTCTCCGCCAAAGTATTCGGAAGCTGCGTCGAAGTGTGACGCCATATTGGTGGGTAAACCGTGACTTTGATGGGAGAGGGTAGGTAATCAGGGTGGTACCGCGAGAGTGAGGCCTTTCGTCCCTGTGGTGGACGAAAGGCTTTTTGGCGTCGTCGGATCCAAGCGTCGCCCGTACGGTGGATTCGACACTCTAGCGCATCGTACGTGTCGCATGGCGGAGGAAAACGTTCAGAGGTCACTCCGCTTAAAACGTCCGTGTTTTAAGGAGGATTTTGATGAAATCAGCAGAAATTCGCGAAAAGTTTCTCCGGTTTTTTGCATCGAAAGGGCATGAAATCGTGCCCAGCGCCAGTCTGGTGCCTTACAACGATCCGTCTTTGCTGTGGATCAACGCGGGAATGGCGCCGCTGAAAAAGTATTTTGACGGCAGCGAGATTCCGAGGAACCCACGGCTGACCAACTCCCAGAAATGCATCCGCACAAACGACATCGAAAATGTGGGCCGGACCGCTCGGCACCATACGTTTTTCGAAATGCTCGGCAACTTCTCGATTGGGGATTATTTCAAGCGGGAAGCGATTCATTGGGCGTGGGAGTTTCTGACTTCCAAAGAGTGGATCGGTTTCGACAAAGAGCGGCTGTATGTGACGGTTCATCACGAGGATGACGAGGCGTTCAAGATCTGGAACGAAGAGATCGGGATTCCGGCAAACAAAATCGCCCGCACAAAAGACGACAATTTTTGGGACATTGGCGAGGGACCCTGCGGACCGTGTTCCGAGATCTTTTACGACCGGTATCCGGATAAAGGGCAGCCGGAACAGTTCCATCCGGATTTGGACGGCGGCACCCGTTTCCTTGAAGTGTGGAATCTGGTGTTCTCCCAGTTTAACCACAATCCGGACGGAAGTTATACGGAGCTTCCAAAGAAAAATATCGACACCGGGGCCGGATTGGAGCGTTTTTGCTCGATTCTGCAAAACGGCGAGACCAACTTCGACACCGACTTGTTTCTCCCGATCATCGAAGAGACAAGCCGCCTGTCAGGCAAACCTTATCGTCAGAATGAAGAATGGGATGTTGCCTTCAAGGTGATCGCCGACCATGTGCGGACCGTGACGTTCTCCATCGGCGACGGAGCGCTTCCGTCCAACGAAGGCCGCGGTTACGTCATTCGCCGTTTGCTGCGCCGGGCCGTGCGGTTCGGGAAAACCCTCGGAATCGAAAAGCCGTTTTTGTATTCGCTGGTGAAAGTGGTCGGAGACATCATGGGCGTCTACTATCCGGAAGTGGTACAAAAACGGGAGTTTATCGAGCGTGTGATCAGAGCTGAAGAAGAGCGGTTCTCCGAAACTCTGCAGGAAGGCGAAAATCTCCTGGCTGAAGTGATCGACCGCGTCAAAGCGGAAGGCAAAACGATCATTCCGGGCGAAGACGTGTTCCGCCTGTACGATACGTACGGGTTTCCGATTGACTTGACAGAGGACATCGCGCTTGAAAACGGGTTGTCCGTAGACCGCGAAGGATTCGAAACAGCGCTGCAGGATCAACGGGAGCGTGCACGCGCCGCCCGTAAGGACGTATCTTCGATGCAGGTGCAAAACACGGTTTTTGAAGAACTCGGCGAGTTGGTTTCCGCTTTCGTCGGCTACACCAGACTGGCTTCTTCCGGCAAAGTGCTGGCGATGATCAAGGATGGTTCCATCGCAAAATCGGCGCAAGAGGGCGACGTTGTCGACATGATTCTCGATCACACCCCGTTTTACGCGGAGTCGGGCGGTCAGGTGGCGGATACGGGAATGATCTCGGTCGGCGAGAAAGCGCAACTGCAGGTGCTCGATGTGCAAAAGGCTCCAAACGGCTACCACGTTCACAAGGTCAAAGTGGTGTCCGGCGAAGTCGATGTGTTTGACACGGTCGAAGCGTCTGTCGATGTCGAAAAACGAGCCGACATCATCAAAAACCACACCGGTACCCATTTGTTGCACAAAGCGCTGCGCGAAGTACTGGGAGAACACGTGGCGCAGGCGGGCTCCCTCGTGGAAGCGGACCGTTTGCGTTTCGACTTCTCGCATCTGAGCGCGATGACACCGGAAGAGATTGCCCTTGTCGAACAGAAAGTCAACGAGCAGATCTGGGCCAACAACCCGGTCGAGATTCGGGAAATGCCGATCGAAGAGGCGAAGCGGCTGGGAGCGATGGCGCTGTTTGGCGAAAAATACGGCGATGTGGTGCGCGTGGTCAAGGCGGGCGATTATTCGATCGAGCTTTGTGGCGGCTGTCATGTCGGGCGTACCGGGGAAATTGGAATCTTCAAGATCGTTTCCGAATCGTCGATCGGTGCGGGAATCCGGCGGATCGAAGCGGTGACCGGGCGCGGCGCCTATGAATATCTGCGGCAGCAAACCAGGCTCCTGGAGGAAGTGGCGGGCAAACTGAAATCCAGCGTAAACGATATTCCGTTCCGGGTTGACGTGTTGCAGTCGAATATCAAGGAATTGACGAAGGAAATCGAGTCTTTGAAAGGAAAACTCGCTTCCTACGAAGTGAAGGCTTTGGCCGGGAAAGTCCAAAACGTGGAAGGCATTCCGTACATTGCGGCGGAGTTGTCCGGTCTTGATGCGGATGGCTTGCGGAATGTGGCGGAAGACCTCCGTAACCGGCTTGATTCCGGCGTGGTGGTGGTCGGGAGCACGAATGAGGACAAAGTGAACTTTGTTGCGGCAGTCACGAAAGACCTTGTGGCAAAAGGCTTGCAGGCCGGCAGGATTGTGAAGGAAGTTGCCGCAATCGCCGGCGGTGGTGGCGGCGGTCGGCCGGAACTGGCGCAAGCGGGCGGTCGTGACGCTTCCAAGCTGCCGGAGGCCATCGCCCAGGTTCCGGAAATCCTGAAAAGCCAGATCGCAAGCGTATAAGGGCACCCGTTACGACGGAACTGCCATTCCGGGCCGCCTCAACCGAAAGGGAGCGCCGCAAAACGCGGTGTGCTCTTTGTGTGAGGCGGCTTTTTTACATATCCGGTCAATCTTCTCAAAAGTCAAATCTCTCGCGCCGCCGCTTGCGGTGCGCTGCCCGTTCTTTCGCCAATTCATACTGGTATTTTTCTTCTTCCGTTTCCGGTTCGATCGGGGGAACCGCGACCGGGTGGCCTTTCGCGTCGACGGCGACCAGCGTCAAGAAGGAAACTCCGGTCACCCGCCGCTCTCCTGTTGCAATGTTCTCTCCTTCAATGGTCACCATCACTTCAATGGAGGTGCGACCGGTCCAGGTGACGGAAGCCCGGAGGATGATCACTTCGCCGACCCGGATGGGAGACAGGAAGTCCAGACTGTCAAACGATGCGGTGACAACCGGTTGCCCGCAATGGCGTGCCGCAGCAATCGCCGCTATGCGGTCGACGTAAGACATCACTTCTCCGCCGAAAATCGTGCCGTGGGTGTTGGCCTGCGCGGGAAGGATGATATCGGTCATCTCAGTTCGCGATTCGGAAGGTTTCTTGGGTTTTAAAGACATGGTATCCGCTCCTCTCGCTGTCTTATACCAACAGTGTACACGAAACGGCAAAGAATCCCTAATGTTACGACCGTTTATAGTTCTCAGACGCGGGGGTCTTCGTTACAATGGAGGTAAGGATCGAAGGAGTGAAACAAATGAACGCAACGGCGGTGTGGGTCGCCGGACACATTTCCGAGGCGGTCGGACTGCGTTCTACACGGCGATTGGCGAGGCTGTCGCGGGAGTTGGCACGGCCTTTGAGACGGCAATGGTCCGTTGTTTGTGAATAAGCGGGGAAGCGGATTTGCGTATTCTGATCATGAAGCGGGAGGGTGTGGAGATGGAAGGAATCCTGCTGATCGGGCACGGTTCTCTGCTGGAGAACGCCGCTGACGGCTTGTATCGGGTCGCGAAGGAGATACGCTTGCGTAAAGGCTTTGCAGTGGTGGAAGTCGCTTTTCTCGATCTCACGCCGCCGGATATACCGACAGCAATTTTGACCTGCGTAAAAAAAGGGGTTACGACCTTGAACGTGATTCCTTACTTCCTGTCGGACGGTTTTCTGGTTCGGAAGGCGGAATCGATCGTGCGGGAAGAGGTGTCCAATTATCGCGGCATGGCGATGCGTTTTGCGGAACCGATCGGGTTTGACCCGCGGATTGTCCAGGTGCTGAAGGATCGGATCAGGGAAAGCTTGGCGGCGGAGGAGACGACGGAATGAAAAAATTTGGCGAGAAAGGCCTTTGCAGTCCATTGGCACAGAAGGACAGGTGCAATCAAGCGCAAACCCGAGGGCAACCCCCTCTTTTTTCTTTGGCTGCGGACTGTCGCACGGTCACGGTGTAGCAGAAATTTGGAAAGAGCGAGAAGTTGTAAGCGGATTGCAAATTGGCTATAATGAGAGATTGTGAGCGAAAGACGATCATTCATCTTGAAATTTGGGAATAATTTGCATACTATAAGGTTATTATCGAAATCTGGCGACATGTGTCGGAAATGTTATATTTGATCATTCTTTTTTAACATTTTGTGAAGTTTTGAAGATTCGAAGAAAAAAGGTTGAAATTTTTTTCTTGTTGGAATACTTTATATATGGTTATGGAAATTTAAAAATTAGGAAAAGCAGGTGACCTACATTGCCTCTTTTGGAAAAAATCCAGAAATTCAACCGCCTTTTGCAAAAATCCGCTTTGCAAGGTGTGGACTTTAAAGAGTTGGCGAAGCTTCTCAGCGAAATGATCAGCGCCAACGTTTACATCGTGGCGAAAAGCGGTAAAATCTTGGGATACGGACTTGCCGAATACGAATTGACCCTCGAATGGAATCAGATCATGAACGTTGAGAAACGGTTCCCGGGTGACTTTAACGAAACATTGCTGAAATTTGACGAAACCGTCAAGAATTTGCAGAATAAGGAACCGCTGTACGTGTTCTCGGAAGAAGAGAACGAAGTGTTTAAGAAGAAGAACATCACGATCGTGCCGATTCGTGCCGGCGGTCAACGTCTGGGTACCCTGTTGCTCGCCCGTCTGAACAAACAGTTCGACAACGACGACCTGATCTTGGCCGAATACGGGGCGACCGTTGTCGGAATTGAGATCATGCGGGCCCAGCAGGAAGAAATCCAACTGCAGGCCCGTAATCGCGCGATTGTGGCGATGGCTCTCGAATCTCTGTCTTTCTCCGAACAGGAAGCGATTCATCACATTTTCCAGGAACTTGAAGGAAGCGAAGGGCTTCTGGTTGCGAGCAAAGTCGCCGACCGCGTCGGCATCACCCGATCCGTGATCGTCAACGCGATTCGCAAACTTGAATCGGCCGGCGTGATCGAATCCCGTTCGCTGGGGATGAAAGGCACTTACATCAAAGTTTTGAATCCGCTGTTCCTTGAACAGCTCGAAAAACTGCACAGCCGTTAAGCCGCGGCGGCAGCCGTCCGTGGAGCTTTTGTTGGGCGCTCCAACGGACGGCTTATTTTGTGGTATGATAAAAACGGAATTTGAATGAAAAAGGTGATGAATATGTCGGTCACGGCAGCCCGATCGCAAATTCGCGACCTGAAGCTGGCGCCGCAGGGCAAGTTGAAAATCGACTGGGCCGCTGCCCATATGCCGCTGTTGAACAGCATCAAGAACCAGTTTGAAAAAGAAAAGCCGTTTCAAGGCAAGAAGGTGACCATCTGCCTTCACCTCGAAGCCAAAACCGCCTATCTCGCAAAGGTGATCCAAGCCGGGGGGGCGGAAGTGGCAGTTGCCGCATCCAATCCTTTGTCGACGCAGGATGATGTCGTGGCCGCTTTGGTCGATGGCGGAATTTACGCATATGCTTGGTATGGAGCGACCCCGGAGGA
Organism: Effusibacillus sp. SKA8; assembly: GCF_058273125.1. NCBI lineage: Bacteria > Bacillati > Bacillota > Bacilli > Caryophanales > Alicyclobacillaceae > Effusibacillus > Effusibacillus sp. SKA8. The sequence continues at coordinate 38,432 of NZ_JBZCSF010000010.1, forward strand.
ATACAAACGACATATTGATCTGGCACTGGATTTCCGACCGGACGCGATTATCGACGACGGGGGCGATTTGGTGTCGACCCTGCATCATGAGCGTTTTGAACAAACCAGAAGCATCATCGGGGGATGTGAGGAAACGACCACCGGCATTCTTCGCCTGCGGGCGATGGAGAAAGAAGGGAAGCTTCAGTTCCCGATGATGGCCGTCAACGACGCGTACTGCAAATACCTGTTCGACAACCGGTACGGGACGGGACAATCCGTGTGGGACGGCATCATGCGCACGACAAACCTGGTCGTCTCCGGCAAGACTGTGGTTGTGGCTGGTTACGGCTGGTGCGGCAAGGGGGTCGCCATGCGGGCGAAAGGGCTCGGCGCGAAAGTGATCGTCACCGAAGTCGATCCGATCAAAGCGGTGGAAGCGGTGATGGACGGATTCGAAGTGATGCCGATGATTGATGCGGTCCGCGTCGGGGATATTTGCGTGACCGTCACCGGCAACAAGGATTGCATCACGGCCGAACATTTTTACGTGATGAAGGATGGTGCCGTGCTTTGCAACGCGGGTCACTTTGACGTGGAGATCAACAGACAGGATCTGAACGCCTTGGCGAAGACCGTTCGGAAGGTCCGCCACAACATCGAAGAATTCACGTTTGCTGACGGACGCAAAGTGTATCTTTTGGCGGAGGGACGTCTTGTGAATCTGGCGGCGGGAGACGGACATCCGGTTGAGGTGATGGACATGACGTTTGCCCTGCAGGCACTGTCGCTGCGTCATGTCGTGGAAAAAAGGTCGGAGCTGCAGCCGAAAGTTTATCCGGTGCCGAGTCATCTCGACCAATCTGTGGCTGAGCTTCGTTTAAAGACCTGGGGTATTGAGATCGATGAATTGACCGAAGACCAGAAACGCTACCTCGCCAGTTGGACGGAGTAGCGGAGGCAAGTCAGCTTTTTGCCACATAGGATAGATACGCGGAAACTGCAGCGCGATTCATGCTCCCATGGCAGGCTGCCTTTTGGAGGTATCGGTCCATGTGCAAGCTGATTGGAGTAACAAGCTCCGTTTACACATTGCGCTCGGGTGTCGAGGGAGTTTTTGTCGGGGACGATTACACGGCCGCTATCGCCAAGGCTGGCGGGCTCCCTGTGGTTTTGCCGATGGTGACGGAAGAAGACCTGATTCTTGCGATGGCACAACGGTTGGATGGACTTCTGTTAACCGGGGGAGTCGATTTGGACCCCTCTTATTACGGGGAGGAGCCGATTTGCCAACTGGGTGAAGTTTCCCCCGCCCGGGACGAGATGGAATGGAAATTAACCGGAGAGTTCCTGCGGCGCGACAAGCCGATTTTTGCCATCTGCCGGGGGATGCAGGTGCTGAATGCGGCGGCGGGCGGAAAGCTGTATCAGGATCTGGCCGCGCAAAAGCGCAAAGTGCTGCAGCACATGCAGCATGCTCCGCGTTGGCACGCCTCGCACGAAGTGGTGATTGCGGCCGGCACGAAACTGGCGGAGATCTTGCAGGTGGAACGGATACGGGTCAACAGTTTTCACCATCAGGCGGTAAGAACGGTCGCTCCCGGCTTTGTCGCGTCCGCGATCGCCCAAGACGGCGTGGTGGAAGCGATTGAGAGTTTGCGGCACCGCTTTGCGGTGGGTGTGCAATGGCACCCGGAAAACATGTGGCGGCGGCATCCGGTTTTTTGTAACTTGTTTCAAACGTTTGTCGATATGTGCTAAGAGTCTTGACGGGTTGTTGGGATGTGAATCGGTTGGAGTGGCTGGAAAGCATCACGGGCGGTCAGATCGGGGCGGGTTATCTGCTGTTTATCTTTTTGATGATCGCCTTCACGAATTTTTTCGATACGACCGCGTATGCGGCGCGGTTGGCGGGGGTCCGCACCAGGCAGCTCGCCATTGCGAATTCCCTGTTTGCCATGCTGACATTCGGATCGCGGATGACGACTTTTTTCTATCTGACGCCGATTGGAGCGCTGACTGACAGATCGGTCAGCCAAGGTTTCGATCCTCTGGCTGCGCTGCAGTTTGTTCTGCTGGGGGCGGCGGTTGGAACGGCCTTTGCCATCGCGCTGCTGCCGGCCACGGACAAGTTCTACGAATTGGGAATCAACCGGATGGAGCGGCAGGGAACGGCGATGCGCGTGTTTCAATCGCTGTTTTTCACCAGGCAGGGGTTACGGGAACTGGCCCGATGCTGGCGTTGGCCGAAGTGGAGCATGTGGAAGGGAATCAGCCTGCAGGGTGTGCCGAAGGACATGATCGTGATGAACGCGATCCTGTATGCGTTTTTTACGGTTGGATCGATTGCCGCGTACTACGCGGGCTCGCTGGAACCCGAATACAAAGGGACCGCCATCAGTTTCTCGCCCGCCATCAACGCGATCGCGGCGTTTCTGCTGTTGTTTCTGGTCGATCCGCGGGGAGCCATCATTATGGACCAGGGGATTCATCGCAAGATCGACATGGGTGTCGTCAAGTCTTCGATGGTCTGTCTGGCGCTCAGCCGCCTTGCGGGTACCGTCCTTTCACTGCTGGTGCTGTATCCGGGCGCGAAGCTGGTCGCCTGGCTGGCGAAGCTGTTCCATCAGATTTTTGTGAGTTAACCCCCGTCATGCGATGGGGGTTTTGATCATCTCACGCACTTTGCCCAACAGTTCGTCCGGGGTCGGGGCGGAAATGATCGCTTTTTCGTCGATTAAGACAAAGGGTCTTTTGAAACATTCGGAACAGTTGCCAAGACATCCCCAACGGTTTTGCTCGATCTGCGGAAATTCTTTTCGTACCGTATCGTATATCAACTGCGATCCGTTGTTTTGCAAATTGCAAAGACAATATTCGATTTTCTTGAGTGTCACCCCATGCATCCTCCCAGATGAAGAAAACTCATTTGATTGTGTGTCGTCGCAACAAAAACCACACACCCGCCCCCGCCCCGGCAGCCAGCATCATGACCAGCAGGAACCGGCTGACTTGCGACAGGATTACGGTTGCGTGTTTACCAAACCAGACTCCGATCCCAACCCAAACCGCGCACCAAACCGCAAACCCGACCAACGACATCAACAGGAACGTCGGCCATGCCATACCGCCGATTCCCGCAAAATAACTGGATACGGTGCGGACACCCGGCAGAAAGCGGCCGATCACCAGCACCCAGATGCCGTAGCGTTCGGATAATTTGGCGGTGAAGCGGACATGATCGGGTTTGAGCAGCAGAAAACGGCCGAATTTTTGCAGGAAACCAATGCCGTATGTCTTACCGACGGCAAAGGCGAGAATCGAACCGGACCAACAACCGGCCGTGCACCAGAACACGGCTTGTGCATAGGAGAAATGGCCGTTCGAGATCAAATACCCGTAGAATGCCATAACGGCGTCTCCGGGAAAAGGAATGCCGAGTCCCTCCAACAGAAGAGCCACACCCATGCCGGGATACCCCGCATGGTGCACCCATGTCAGGAAGGTCTGCCAAAGCGTTGCCAACATGTCCGGTTCCTCCCTCAGATTTTACCACACTAGTACAAAGTACATCACGTCTGTCCGATCTATGCCCCGAAAAAAAGTACCGGGCATCCCAAAAACAAACCCCCCGGAAATCCGGGGGGTTGTTGGACGCAGATCGGTTGCGCGGATCAGTATTGTTCGGTACGAACGGAATTCGCAAGAGGTACCTTCAGAAAATTCGAAAGATGTTGTGCGTCTTCAGGAGTCAAATTGAACCATTTTGCCAGGTAATCGACATTTTCGATGTCGTCACTGTCCAGGAGTGCGCTTCGATTGGACTGAAGGCACGTGACAATCGTCTTTCCGTAAAAGTGTTCGGAATTCGTCAGCGTGAAATCAAAGCGCGTCCCCCCGGTGATGAACCCGATATGACGGGTGCGGGTGGTTTCCACTTCATCGAACAAAATTTCATCCATTCGAATCGCCTCCCTTGTCTGCAGATTGCAAACCACGCCGTTAGGCGGGTGATTTTGTATGATCTAATCATATCTCATTTGATCCAAAAAATAAAGATCCATTTTTAAAATAAACGAAAAAGATTTTGTCGTTTTCTGTCTGATAGGACAAAATATTAAGGTTTTGTTGCGGTTATATGAAGATTGTGTGAATAAATTTGACTTGTTTTTTATTGATCCACTTCAAACGGATAGCCGGGTGTGTCCGGGTTGACTGGCGATACATGTGTAGGGCAACCTCTCGAATGCGTCTCTGGCAAGTGGTACAATGAAAAACGGGAACGGAGGGATACGATGGCTTTGGTGACACCTGATTTTGCGCAATTGATCGGGGAGGAATTGCAGCTTCGCAGAAAACAGGTCGAAACGGCGATCGGTTTGCTGGACGAAGGCAACACGATCCCGTTTATCGCCCGTTACCGGAAGGAGATGACGGGGGAGTTGGACGAGAACCGGCTCCGCGCCATCCAGGAACGGCTGGAATCGCTGCGGAATTTGCACGCGCGGCGGGAAGAAGTGTTTCGGCTGATTGGCGAACAGGGGAAAATGACCCCCGAAATCGAAGCCGCCATCCGGCAGGCGAAGAACATGACGGAGCTGGAGGACATCTACCGCCCGTACCGCCCAAAGCGGAAAACAAGAGCGTCCGTGGCGCGAGATAAGGGGTTGGAACCGCTTGCCGAGTGGTTGGTGCAAGACGGCAAAGAGGACGTTCTGCTGCGGGCGGCGCAATACATATCGGAAGAAAATGGGGTTTCATCCGCGGAAGAAGCTCTGCGGGGAGCGTTGGACATCTTTGCGGAAGAAGTGGCGGACGACGCCGAAAACCGGAAATTCATCCGGGAATTGACTTTGAAGCGGGGGACGCTGGTCAGCAAGGCGGCGGACCCCGGCGCCGAGTCGGTTTATGAGGCGTATTACGAATTTGAGGAGCCGCTCGGCAAGGTTCCGTCGCATCGGATTCTGGCCATGAACCGCGGGGAGCGGGAAGGGTTTTTAAAGATCTCGGTCAAGGCGCCGGTGGAAGAAATCCTGGACGGTTTGCAAAAACGGGCTCTGCCAAAGAATGGGGAGGGTGCCAACGCGCCGGTGGCGCAAACGGAGGCGATGCCCTATTTGGTTGAAACGATTCAGGACGCTTACAAACGGTTGATCGCGCCAGCGGTCGAGCGGGAAGTTCGGGCGATCTTGACCGAACAGGCGGAGGAGCAAGCGATTCGAGTATTTTCCGGCAATCTTCGGCAGCTTTTGCTGCAACCCCCGGTTCGCGGCAAAAAGGTGATGGGCGTGGACCCCGCATACCGCACGGGATGCAAACTGGCGGTTGTCGATGAAACGGGAAAAGTCCTGGATATCGCCGTCGCCTATCCGACTCCGCCGCAAAACAAGGTGGAGGATGCCAAAAAAATCTTTGCGGGTTTGATCGAAAAACACGGCGTGGACGTTATCGCCATCGGCAACGGCACCGCATCGCGGGAAACCGAGCAGTTTGTCGCGGATTTGCTGAAAGAAATGCCGCGGAAAATCGTTTACGTAATCGTCTCCGAAGCGGGCGCCAGCGTCTATTCCGCGTCGAAACTCGCGGGCGAGGAATTTCCGGAGCTGGATGCGGCGGAACGAAGCGCGATTTCGATCGCGAGACGCTTGCAGGACCCGTTGGCGGAATTGGTGAAAATCGACCCGAAATCGGTCGGCGTCGGGCAGTACCAGCATGATGTGTCGCAAAAGCGGATAGAGGAACAGTTGGCCCGTGTGGTGGAATCGGTGGTCAACTCGGTCGGCGTTGACCTGAACACCGCCTCGCCGTCGCTGCTCGCTTACGTATCGGGGCTTTCCGCGCCGGTGGCGAAAGGGATTGTCGCCTACAGGGAGAAAAACGGCAAATTCAAAACCCGCCATCAACTGTCCGACGTACCGCGGCTCGGACCGAAAACCTTCGAGCAGGCGGCCGGTTTTTTGCGGATACCGGACGGCGACTATCCCCTCGACAACACTCCGATTCACCCGGAATCGTACCGGGCGGCCGAATCGCTGCTGCAAAAATTGGGTTTTACAGTTGGGGACGTCAACGATCCAGAACGGCGAGGAGCGTTGAAACGGTCCCTGAATATGATCGATGTCAGCAAAATGGCGGAAGAATTGGGAATCGGGGTGCCCACCCTGCGGGATATTGCCGAGGCGCTTTTGAAGCCGGGCCGCGACCCGCGGGAAGAACTGCCGCCGCCGGTGTTCCGGACCGACGTGTTGAAACTGGAGGATCTGGCCGAAGGCATGGTGTTAAAAGGTACGGTCCGGAATGTGGTGGATTTTGGGGCGTTTGTCGACATCGGTTTGAAAAACGACGGACTCGTGCATATTTCCGAATTGTCGGACCGCTATGTGCGTCACCCGATGGATGTCGTGGCGGTGGGGGATATCGTTAACGTCCGGGTCAAAAACGTCGATCTGAAAAAAGGACGGGTCGGTCTTTCGATGAAAGGGCTGCAGCAATCGAATTGAATCGCGGGGCTGCCTGGGGTGGCAGGCACGTGTTTTTTGCGAACTGCGTTTTAGCGAATCGGGAACGGTCGCATAATCGTTCTCCAGCCGGAGAGTGCCGGACGGTGAAAGTGGCTTTCGGATCAGTTGGTCGAGAGTTTGAACTTGCCCATTAAACGCCGCAAATTTAAAACCACCAGCGAACTTTGTCCGGAATCGTAATGGACATCCTGTATCATTTGCACCATCTGTTCCGTCACGTCCGGGTGAGTGGCGGAGGCTTGCGACATCGAGGTGAGAACTTCTTTTACCGCCTCGACGTAATCGGCTCCTTTTTCCACCTGTTCGCTGCCGTTTCGGATCGCTTCTTGAACTTGGCGGGAATCGGTCTCGATTTCTTCCAGGGTCCGGCTGATCTCTTCCGTGGATGCCGTGGTTTGCTCTGCCAATTTCCGGATCTCTTCTGCCACCACCGCAAATCCCCGTCCGGCTTCCCCGGCTCCGGCGGCTTCAATCGTTGCGTTCAGCGCCAGCAGGTTTGTTTGTTTGGCCACGTTGTTGATCGTGTCGACGATACGGCTGATTTTCTCTGAATGCTCAACGAAGGCGTTGGGCAGTTCCGGGGCGTGATGGACGTGGTCCACGATGTCTCTCATTTTTTCGCTGATGCTTTCCACTTATCCCTGCGCCTCAAGGAGCTGTTTTTGTGATAATTGTTCCATCGAGCGAAGCGTTTCGCCGACCTGCTCCGTCTGTCTCATCGCCTGCTGCACATCCGCCAACTGGCAGTGCATTCCTTCCAGCATGTCGTTCATGCTTCTGATGACAAGCGAGGAGTTTTGTTCGACAAGGACCGTCTTTTCCCGCGGCGAACTGTTTGTGTGTTCCACATCCAGTGCCGCGGTTTTGACTTTGCTGATCAGTCCGTCCAGACTATCGATCAAGTTGTTGGCCCAACGGCCCAATTTCCCCGTTTCGTCGTTGGTCAGCATCGCGTTGTCCAAACGGATTGTAAGATCCCCACCGCCTTCCGCGATGCGGCGGATAATGCGCGTCATATGCGCCAAGCGGGAGGCGATGGGAGAGATTGCGCGTCGATAAAAGATGAACATTGCCACCACACCGTACAGTGCTTCCATAACCCCGACCAGCCAGTTCGGGAAAAAGCCGGTTGCGGCCAGGAGCAGATGCAGGGCGATTCCCAGAAAGGTCAAGACCGTAAAGTATTTGCCGAGAGTCCAGTTGATGGACCTGCGCCTGTACACTTCTTCGAGGTCGGCTTCGCACATCATGCCCCAGACATCGGGGGAACCGGGCAACTGAAACGTCACCCCTTTGCCGATGACCGGGATATGGCGATAGTCGGAATAACCGGGAAAACGAACGAACAGGTTGGAGCCTTTTTTGATCGTGTTCATGACTCCGGGGTGCAGTTCGTTGGTGGCCGGGTCTGTAAACCGGATTTCGAATTCCGTGTGGTTTTGGATTTTGACGACTCCCCAATGTTTGGTGTGGACACCGTCTTTTAGGTTTTCGCCGAGGGTGAATGTGCGATCCTCAAAACGGCTGCGGGACAAAGCGATGCCTGGCTGGATGTCCGGATCGAAGTTGGACTTGGCCATAAACAGGTAGTTGTCCCCGGAGTCGCGGTAAACGTGTCCCGCTTTCCGCTGAATCAAGCCGCCCAACACGTCGTTCGGGATACGACCGACCAATATGTGGCTGAGTTTGTTTTGCCGGTGAACGGGTTGCAGAAAAAACAAGGTCACTTCATCGTGGAGGTGCGCGGACCGATCTCTAACGTCATTCGATCTGTCGCAGGTCCGTAGAGAAGCCGTTTGTCAGTTTTTATGACATGTCGGATGACGCGCCCGATGCCGTTGTTGCTTGCCCGGGCATAGGAAGCGCCCTCGTGATTCCCGTATGTAGATGCGTAGACTTCTCGGGTGTCACCAAAAAGAATTCGGTAAAGAAAACGGCTTTTTGCAGCCGGATTGCCAGGTGGCGGCGCCATTCCTCCGGGGGAATACGTTCGATTTCCATCGCCGCGTTTTCCATGTGGGACCATTGTTCATTGGACCAGTCTTTCAGCAATTCCACCCGGGTCCGGCGATTCCCTCAAATGTTTCTTCAACCGATTGTACGATTTTTCGGTTGAGTTGGCAGGACCACTAAGGAAATACAACAAATTATGTCATAAATAATTTCTTAATACATGGCATGTGCGCTGTGCCGAATCATGTAAGCCTGTATGCGGCTTTAAAGCTTTGATTATAATAAAAACCTCAAGCCAGCGGGGATTGAGAAACGGAATTCCGCCGGTCGCCGTCGGGCGGGGAGGCGCCAATCGACAGAACCGTTCTTTTTGTTTTTTGTCGCATGCAACTTATTTTCCCCCGCTCTACATTTCTGGTCCGAGGAAACAATGTTTCCGTAGACCCACATCGGCTTCGTTTAGTAATATGGCTTTACGAGTAATTGCTGGAGGTTTTCGGTTTGGAACGGTACGACGAGATCAAAATGGGCGAAAAAGGGGCCTGGGTGAGCATTGCCGCTTATTTGGCCCTTGCTGCGGCAAAAATCATCGTGGGATTTGTCACCCGCTCCCAGGCGCTGATTGCGGACGGGGTGAACAATACAACGGACATCATCGCGTCGGTGGCGGTGCTGATCGGTCTCAGAGTGTCCCGGAAACCGCCGGATGAAGATCATCCTTACGGACATTTTCGGGCGGAAACGGTTGCTTCGCTGATCGCTTCGTTTATTATGGTCGCCGCCGGGATTCAAGTGCTGCTGCAAGCGGTCCGCTCTTTGATCGCCGGGAAGGTCGAACCGCCCGACTTGACGGCTGCGTGGACCGCCTTGTTTTGTTCGCTCGTCATGTTTCTCGTGTATCGTTTCAATCTGAATTTAGCAAAAAAAACCAACAGCCAGGCGGTAAGCGCGGCGGCAAAAGACAACCGTTCCGACGCGTTGGTCAGCGTCGGAGCTGCCGCCGGCATTTTCGGTTCCCGGTACGGCCTTCCGTGGCTGGACCCTTTGGCGGCCACCGTTGTGGGAATCATGATCGTTAAAACCGGTTGGGATATTTTTTGGGAGGCTTCCCACCATCTTACGGACGGATTCGACCAAGAGCGGCTTGCCGATTTGCGGCGGACGGCCGAAGCGGTCGCCGGCGTGGAGGCGGTGAAAGACATGAAAGCGCGTGTCCACGGCAACAGCCTGCTGGTCGATGTCGTCGTCCTGGTCGATCCCCGGCTAAGCGTTGTGGAAAGCCATGACATAGCCGAGCAAATCGAGCAAAGATTGATGCGGGAGCACAATATCATCAATGTCCACGTCCACATCGAACCGCTGGAACCGGAAGGTTAGCGCGTTCTTGTTGTTGACGGCGCGGCGCATGGCGAAATGGCAATCGAAAAAGCTTCAAAGTTGCCCGGCCTTTCCGCGGAGGGTTATAATGAAAAAATGAAGGAATCGGAAGGGGCGACGGGCGTGCATTTGCGGGACATCGGGGAGTTTGGATTGATTGACCGGCTGCGGGCCAAATTGCCCGCCGCGGATCAAACGGTGGTTGTGGGCATCGGGGACGACGCCGCCGTTTTGTCTTATGATTCCGCGTGCCATGTTGTGATGACGGCCGATATGCTCGTTGAGGGAGTGCATTTCCGGTCCGACACGATCGATTTTCGTTCCCTCGGCTGGAAGTCGATGGCCGCCTCGCTGTCCGATATCGCGGCGATGGGGGGAATTCCCCGCCACGCTGTGGTCACGTTGGCCATTCCCCCTTCTTACGAGGTCGAAAAATTGGAACATTTGTATGAGGGAATCGCGGAAATCTGCACCGAATACCGTACTCATGTGATCGGCGGGGACATCGTAAAAACCGGCGGGCCGCTGGTGATTTCTGTCACTGTCAACGGCGAGGTGGAAAAGGGAAAGGTGCTGCTCCGTTCGGGAGCGCGGCCGGGAGATCTTGTGTTTGTGACGGGCTCGCTCGGAGGCTCGGCCGCCGGGCTTGCGTTTTTGTCCAGCGGGTGCAAGTGTCTGGTGCCGCCCGACGAACAACTGGAGTTGGCGAGATTTCATCAACGGCCCGTTCCGCAGGTGCGGGCGGGGCGTATTTTGGCTGAGAGCGGAGGCTGTACCTCCTGCAACGATATATCGGACGGGTTGGCCAGTGAACTGCATGAGATTGCGGCGGCGAGCGGAGTCGGGATCAGAATCGAAGAGAGCAGGCTCCCGATCGCTCCGGCGGTGGCCAATTTTTCCAGGATCAACGGGGATAGCGCCACCGATTGGGCGTTATACGGAGGCGAAGACTACCAGTTGGTGGGCACGCTTGACCCGTTGGCGTACGAAGCTGTCGTTACCGCGTGCCATCTCAACGGCATCCGGGTGACGTTGATCGGACGCGTAACACCGGGAACGGGCGTATTGTTGGACAAGGCGACAGGCGGGGAGACTCCATTGCCTGCCCGCGGCTACAATCATTTTGCGGAATAGGGGGCCTTGACGTGTTCCGGAGGACGACACATACGCCGGAAGAAACCCGATTCATCGCCGAACAGCTTGCGCGTCTGCTGCAACCGGGGGACGTTCTCGCATTGTCCGGCGATCTGGGGGCGGGGAAGACCACCTTCACGCAGGGACTGGCAAAAGGGCTAGGCGTGGAGGAACCGGTCAATTCCCCGACCTTTACGCTGATACGGGAATATGACGGACGAATTCCGCTTTATCATATGGATGTGTACCGGCTTGGGGAACAGGCGGGCTCCGAGGGTCTCGGGATTGAGGAATATCTGTACGGGGACGGCGTCTCCGTGATTGAATGGGCGGAATCTATCGCATTCCTGCTGCCGGAAGAACTGTTGCAAGTGACGATCCGCAAGACGGGAGATTCGCAGCGGCTGATCGAAATTGCGGGTCGGGGACCGCGCTTTGCCGGTTTGCTTGAGGAGTTGAACCAAACATGCCGTATTTAGCGGTGGACACCGCCACCCAGACGCTGACTGTCGCAATCGGGGAAAAAGACCGGTTGTTGGCGGAAGCTTCGGTGGTGGTAAAGAAAAATCATTCCAACCGTCTGATGCCGATGGTCGAATGCCTGCTTGAGAGCGCCGATCTGACGCCGGACCGGTTGAAAGGCATTGTCGCCGGGCATGGACCCGGCTCGTATACGGGAGTAAGAATCGGCGTCACCACAGGGAAAATGTTGGCGTGGGCCCTGCAAATCCCGCTTGTCGGGGTATCGAGCCTGAACGGACTGGCCCTTCATTACAAAGCGTCTGATCTGCTGGTATGTCCGCTGTTTGACGCGAGAAGGCGGCAAGCTTATTGCGCGTTGTATGAACGGCAAAATACCGGGGTGGGAAGCGGCAAGGCGGATTTTGTCAAAATTGAACCGGACGCGCTGCGGAAGTTGGAAGCTTTTTTCCCGGTGATCGAGCGGCGGCTTGCGGAACGGGCCGCCGATGGCAGGGTGCCGCAAGTGATGTTTCTGGGCGATGGAGCGGACAACAACCGGGACCTGATCGTCGGGCGGTTTGGAGAACGGGCGCTTTTTCCAGAAAGCGGCCAGCCAAAACTGGTCCGCGCCGCCCATTTGCTGGAGGAAGGGATTGCACGCATCGAGGCGGGCGAGGTGGCCGAAGCGGAACGGTTCGTCCCGGAATATCTCCAGCTAGTGGAGGCGGAAGCGAAACTTTTGACGCTGCGGGATACAGCCGATGTACGCGAGAAGGACGGTGCGTGATGGGCGGGGTTACGTATCGCCGGATGCAGTTGTCGGATATCGACCGGATTTTGGAGATCGAACAGCAATCCTTTTCGGCGCCCTGGTCGCGAGCGGCCTTTGAAGGGGAACTGACGCGCAACCATTTTGCGAAATATATCGTCGCGGAAATCGAGCGGCGTATCGTCGCGTATGCGGGAATGTGGGTGATCATCGACGAAGCCCATATCACCAATATCGCCATCGACCCGGCGTACCGGGGCCGGAAATTGGGGGAAAATCTGCTGCGGCGGATGATGGCGCTTGCCGTAGAGAACGGTGCCTCCCGCATGACTTTGGAAGTGCGGGTGTCAAACAAGCCGGCGCAGAATCTCTATCAAAAACTCGGTTTCCAAAGCCACGGGATTCGCAAAGGGTATTATTCGGACAATCAGGAAGATGCCGTGATTATGTGGGCGGAGTTGGACCCTGATCAGCATCGGCTGGACGGAATGGAAGGATAAATTCAATGGGCTGGTTGGAACGAATCAAAAGCAAATATCAAAGCGACAGGGAAGCGGGCAAACCTTCCCTGATTCTCGGGATCGAAACGAGTTGCGACGAGACGGCCGCCGCGGTGGTCCGCAACGGCCGGGAGGTGTTGTCCAATGTCATTTCGTCGCAGGCGGAAATCCACCGGCAGTTCGGCGGTGTTGTGCCGGAAGTGGCGTCCCGCCGGCATGTGGAGAACGTCGTCCTTGTGGTGAATGAGGCTTTGCAAAAAGCGGGAGTGACGCTCGACGACCTGTCTGCGGTGGCGGTCACATACGGACCTGGGCTTGTCGGCGCACTGCTGGTTGGCGTTACGGCGGGCAAAGCGATTGCCTACGCGAAATCGCTTCCTTTGCTCGGCGTGCATCATATCGCGGGGCATATTTACGCGAACTTCCTGGCGGGCGGAATGGAGCCGCCTCTGGTGGCGCTCGTGGTGTCCGGCGGCCATACGGAGCTCGTCTTGATGCCGGAACACGGGAAGTTTGAGTTTCTCGGCCGCACGCGCGACGACGCGGCGGGAGAGGCGTACGACAAAGTCGCGAGAGCGATGGGGTTGTCCTATCCGGGCGGGCCGGTGATCGACCGGCTGGCGCAGGAAGGAGACCTCGAAAAAATCTCGTTTCCGCGAGCCTGGCTGGAGGAAGGATCGCTGGATTTCAGTTTTTCCGGACTGAAATCGGCTGTAATAAACGCTTTGCATAACGCAAAACAGCGCGGCGAAAAGTTGGAACCCGCGGATGTCGCGGCCGCTTTTCAAGCGTCCGTACTCGATGTGCTTGTGGAAAAAACGGTGCTTGCCGTACGCAAAACCGGCGTTCCCAACGTGGTTGTCGCCGGCGGCGTGGCAGCCAACCGCGGACTTCGCGAGAAGCTCCGGGAGCGTTCCCGGCAAGAAGGATTTGCCGTCATGTTCCCGCCTTTGTCTTTATGTACGGACAACGCGGCGATGATCGCCGCGGCCGCTCACCCGTTTTACGAAAAAGGGCGGTTCCACAATCTCGACTTGAACGCCTATGCAAGCTTGCCCTTGCCCAAATGGGAAGAGGGACCGTTTACGGATTTGACCGGGTCATGACGGAATACAAACAGAGGAAAACTCTTGCGTTGAAAGGCTCTTACATTGTGGACAGATCACGGTGTAGAGCCTGTTTTTGTATCGTGTTTCCAGGATTTTTTAATGATGTTCTGCAGTTTTCCACAGATGTTTCCACAATTGAACGGAATTGTTCACAGAGTCTTGTGGATAAATTGGCGGATATATGCCGGTAAAGGGAAATCGGAGCGGGGAATTATCACCAGATATTATGTGAATCAAATGTGAGAGCTGTGGATAAACTAAGGTATTCTTAGTTTAGTGCGGTTTGTATTGTGGATAACCCTGTGGATAATGTGGATGGCAGCCCTTTTCTGTAACAAAAATCACTGACCATAAAGAAGGGATTTCCATTTCGCAGGTAGAACTGAATTTTTATCGGGAAAGAGGGCTGGGGGTGGTAATTTGAGACCAAGCGGTTCAGATCAATTCTGCAAACGGATTCTTGACTCGATTCCCGTTGGAATCGTCACATACGACAGTGACGGGACCGTCACGTATGTCAACAAGGTGGCGGAAAGGATGACGGGATATACCCGCGAGGAGATCGATGGGTTTCTGAAGGTCAACCACTTGTTGAACGGCGACAAAGAGATTTTCTGGAAAACTCTGCAATCCGGACAGCCCTTCTTCGGTTTCGAGAGCTATTGCCCTGCAAAGAACGGATCGGAGATCCCGGTTGTCACTTCGACAACGCCACTTCTGGACGATAATGGCCGGCAAATCGGAATTATTGCGACGTTCGTCGACAATTCCGAGATGAACCGGCTGCGTGCGGCGGAGGAACATGCGTCGCTGATTTTGAACCATATAGCGGACGGCGTGGTGACCCTGAATACGGAAGGCATCATCACCGGTTTTAACAAAGGTGCGGAAGAAATTACCGGCCTGTCGCACGAAAAGGTAAAAAACCGAAAATTCGAGCAAGTGTTCCCGATCGGTCGGGAAATATTGGACAAGCTGTCTGAAACCCTCCGTTATGAACGGGAATTTAAAGATATCAAGGTTCGTTTGGAAGACAAAGAAGGCCGGACGCGGCACATGCTTGTCTCGATTCGCGTCTTGCGAAACAAGTATGATCATGCATTGGGAGCGATGTTGACGTATAAAGACATCACCTTGCTGGAACTGTTGGAAGAGCAGATCCGGCAGTCGGAAAAGCTTGCGGTCGTCGGCGAATTGGCGGCCGGAACCGCCCATGAAATCCGCAACCCGCTGACCTCCGTCAGGGGATTTGTCCAACTGCTCAGCCGCAAGTACGGGGATGATGCGCCGGAAAAGGAATACTTCCGGATCATCCTGGACGAACTGGATCGTGTCAATGACATTATCCGCGAATTCCTGCTGCTTTCGAAGCCGACAAACCCCAATTTGCGCCTGGTCGACGTCAATGCAGTGATGGAGGATGTCAAAGCGCTGATGAACAGCGACGCGCTTTTGCGCAATATCGATCTGCAGTTTCAACCGTCAGACATTCCCGTCATCTGTGAAATCGATGTGGAACAGATCAAGCAGGTGTTCATCAATCTGATCTGTAACGCGTTTGAGGCGATCAAGCTGAACGGCAGGCTTTCGATCGGCATCCGCGTTGCGGAAGGGGATTGTGAAATTTCCTTTGCCGATAATGGTCCCGGGATTCGGAAAGAGGTGCTGGCCCGTATTTTTGAACCGTTCTATACCACGAAGGAAGAGGGGACGGGGTTGGGCTTGACCGTGTCGTACCGGATCATACAGAATCACGGCGGGACGATTGCCGTCGAATCGGAGGAGGGGCGGGGCGCGATTTTCTGGGTCAGGCTGCCTTTGGCGATAAAATGAGAATCGTCCGCAATTTCCGGCACCCGTGCGGTGCTTTTTTCTTTTGCGGATTTGCGGAAAACTGGGACATACCCGTTTGGTTTTCCGGATTGTGGGCATCCTAACGGAAAAACGGCCGGGGTGATGAGGTGTTTTACAGGCGGGGGTGTTGGCTCGGTGTTGTACTGGCAGGTTTGTTGGCCGGGGTTTATGTGCCGGATGGCGATCACGTATCCTGGCAGGCTGTTGCCGCTTCTTCCGTGCGGGACAGCCGGCAGGCGGTAGTGGTGATTGCGGATTTACTGGAGGAAGCGGAGCTTCATGCTGACGCTCTTCCCGCATTGCGTCATTGGGCGGAGGCGGGAGGCGTCGGAATGATGAATGCAAACGCGTGGGACGGAATGTTGAACGATTGGAAAGAGGGTGTGTCCCCCGCTGGCCTTACGGTTATCGAATGGGACGGACTGGCGAAAGCCGAATCGGCAAAAGACCGGATTTCCGCCGCACAATATGTCGCATTGCGCAAACAAGCGATGCAGTCGCTGGACAGGCTGGCGGGAGAGCTCCTGAAACAAGCGAACGCGTCGACGATGGTCATCTTGGCATCGCCGCGGACCGCAAAGGATGGCAAGAAGAAAGAATTAACGCCTGTTCTTGCCGCGGGAGGTCCGATTGCACCCGGCAGTCTCCTGACATCGGCCTCGACAAAACGGGAAGGCATCATTACGAATTTGGACGTTACGGCTACCATTCTGGATTTTTTGCGGATGGAGCGGCCTGCGGAACTGGCGGGGCAAAGTATATACGGCATCCCGCCAGCGGGCAACGCGTGGGACATCGTTCACAGGATCGCCGTGCAGACGCGGTCGATTTACGAAAAAAGGCCGTTTGTGCATACGGTTTTTGGTATTTGCGGAGGGGTTCTTTTCCTGCTGATGGCGGCCGTATTGCGGGAATTCGCGAAGCGGGGAAGAGGGACGGAGAGAAGCGGGCAAATCGCCGCCCTGCTCATGTGGGGCGGAACCGCGGTGCTTGCGGTTCCCGTTGTGTTTCTTCTGCTGCCTGCCTTTCCAGTATTCGGAAAATGGCAATGGGGAAGCGAAAATTGGATGTGGGCGGTCGCCCTGCCGTCGGTTTTGTTGGCCGTGACGTGGGGATTGATGCGGATTCGGCATTTGCTGGTCCGGTTGCTGGTGCTGGCGGTTGCAACGTCCGGATCGATAGTGGCTGACGCGGCGACAGGTGGCCGGTTGGCCCGAGTTTCCATTCTTTCCTACGATCCGATTGTGGGAGCCCGGTATTACGGAGTCGGAAACGAATACATGGGGTTGCTGGTCGCCTGGTTGTTGCTGGCGTGCGGATATGTGTTGTGTCTGCGTCCCGCATGGCGAATTTGGATGAGATGGGTGTTTGTCGGCCTGGGGGCGGGGCTGGTGGTGTTCTTCGCTTCCCCGGCAATGGGGGCGAACGCGGGAGGAACGATCACGGCAGCCGTAGCTGCAGCCGTGGCCCTATCGGGCCTGTTCGGATTACCCAAGCGAACCGGCTGGCTGGTCGGGCTTACGGCCGTTGCAAGTGCGGTTGCGTTACTGGTGCTTTTTCATCAAGATGCGGCAAGTCCGACTCACGTCTCCCGGGTGATCGATTTGGCGCGGGAAGATCATTATGCGGAGATCGGCAGTCTGATCCGGCGCAAGCTTCTGATGAATCTGCGTTTGATTCGCGATTATTTCGGAGCGCCGCTGTTTGTTGCGATGTTGGCGTTTGTGGCGGTTGCCGTTTTTCGGCCGTTTCCCTGGGTGGAACAATTCCTTGAAAAAAGGGGGGGACTCGCCCCGTTTCTGTCCGGAGGAGTCGCGGGAGCCCTGGCTGGGTTTGCCGCCAACGATTCGGGAGTGGTGGTTGCAGTGATGATCCTGCTGCCGATTCTTTATACGGTGTGCATGATCAGGCTTGGTGAAGCGTTTCCCACTCCGCGTACAGTCGTTCCAGCCGTTCTTTCGCGTCTTGATACGCCTGATTGGTCGCGCGGGCCTGATCCGGGTCGTTAAAGATCTCGGGCAAGCAAAGCTTTGCTTCCAGGGAAGCGATGTCGGATTCCGTCTGCTCGATTTGCCGCTCGATGCTGGCGATCCGCGCCAAACGTTTCTTCTCTTCCCGCTGCCGCTGCCGCTCTGCTTGCCGCTGCCTTTCGCGTTCCTCTTTGGAGAGGGCGGCCGTCTTGTCGGCGGTATTTTCGCCTGCGGGATGTCGTCCGGACATCGTGTCCGGCAGCAGGCCGGAGGCGCGCATGGCGGCGAGTTCCGATTTTTTCGCCAGATAGTCGTCGTAGTTTCCCAGGTAGGATGTCAGGCCGCTGGCGGTGAACTCGATCACGCGGGTGGCGATCCGGTTCAGAAAATAGCGGTCGTGGGAGATCAACAGCAAGGTACCCGGATAGTCGTCGAGCGCCACTTCCAGCATCTCTTTCGAGAGCAGGTCGAGGTGGTTGGTCGGCTCGTCCAGCAGCATAAAATTCGCCTGCCGCAGCATCAGTTTCGCGAGGGCGACGCGGCTTCGCTCACCGCCCGAAAGTGCGGCGACCGGTTTCATCACATCGTCGCCCGAGAACAGAAAGTTACCGAGCACCATCCGGATCCGGGTGTGATCGAGCCGGGGGAACGCATCCCACACTTCGCCGAGGACCGTTTTGTCAGGAGCCAGGTCCTCCTGCTCTTGCGTGTAATAGCCGAGCTTGACGTGGGCTCCCAGCCGGATGCTGCCGGCTGCAGGCGGCAGGATTCCGGCGATCGCTTTGATCAGGGAGGATTTGCCGATGCCGTTCGGGCCGATCAGGGCGACGCGTTCCCCGCGCGTGATCTGGAGATTCAGATGCTTGAACAGGATTTTGTCGCCGTACGCAAGGGAGAGATTTTCAACCGTCAGCACGTCATGGCCGCTTAGCCGCTCGACAGTAAACGAAAAATGGGCCTGTTCCGGCGAGGTCACCGGTTTGTCCAAACGTTCCATCTTCTCCAGCATTTTGCGTCTGCTCTGCGCCCGTTTCGCCGTGGTGGCGCGGGCGATGTTGCGCCGGATGAAATCTTCCATTTTTGCGATTTCCGCTTGCTGTTGTTCATACCGCTTGACCCGGAGAGCGAGTTCCGCTTCCTTCTGTTCCAGAAACGCGGAATAGTTTCCGGTATAACGCTTGGTGATGCCGCGATCCAACTCGTAGATGACGTTGACGAGCGCATCGAGAAAGTAACGGTCATGCGAGACGAGCAGAAGGGACCCCGGATAGTTTTTCAAATACTCCTCCAGCCAGGTGACCGTCTGCAGGTCAAGGTAGTTGGTCGGTTCATCCAGAACCAGGAGCGCGGGTTGAAGCAACAACAGCTTGCCGAGGGCCAGACGGGTTTTTTGGCCGCCGGACAGAGACTCTACAGGCTGCTCCCACATCGCTTCGGGAAAGTCCAATCCGCTCAGGATGGAACGGATTTTCGCGTCAATCGCATAGCCCTGCCGGTTGCCGAATTCATGGGTAAGCGCGGCATACTCGTCCGCAAGCGACTGGTAAAAGGCGTCGTTCCCGTAAACCGACGGATCGCCCATTCTGGTTTCGAGGCTGCGAATTCGATCTTCCAACGCGAACAGATCGGCGAACACGCTGCGAATCTCCTGATAAACGGTTTTGTCCGACCGGATGCCCGTTTGCTGCGAGAGGTAACCGACCGAGACGTTTTTGCCGATGTGAACCTCGCCGGAATCGGCGGCTATCTCGCCGACGAGAATTTTCAACAGGGTCGACTTTCCCGCGCCGTTAACCCCCACTAGCCCGACGCGTTCCCCTTCGTGTACGGACAGGGTGGCACCGTTTAGAATCGCGTCGGCTCCGTAAGATTTTGCGATTTGGCTGGCTGACAGAACGATCATGCCGCTTCTCCTTCCGTACAAACAATGCATCCTTAAGTGTACCTTACATATCGGATGTGAGACAACATGGTTGAATTTTTATCATAGGGTAGCGATCCATGGATGTGGAATCGCTGCCCTTCCAATTTTTATACCTTAAAATCGAGGTTCCGGTTTGTGAGAGATTTGTCACACAGTTTTGCGCCGGCTTATGGTAGTTTAAAATAACAAGTGTTCATAGTCTGTCCGGGAGGTTAGAATGAATAAAAAAATCGAACTTCGCGAACGTGTCCTGGCAAAGCGGAGCGCGCTGTCTCCAGCCGAAAGATCGGCCAAAAACAAAGCCGTCTTGCAAAATCTGCTGTCGATCCGCCGGGTGCATGACGCCCGGACGATTTTGCTGTATCTCGATTTTCGCGGTGAAGTCGAAACGGAAGGCATACTGAAATGGGGGTGGCAAACGGGCAAGCGGATGGCGGTGCCGGTTACGGTCAAAGCCGAACGAAAATTGATCCCGGTCGAGATCCGTTCGTTTGCGGAACTGCAAGTCGGAACATACGGGATTCGGGAGCCGAAGACCGGCACGGACAATCGTTTGGCGGGGAAATCGCAGGCGGCCGAACTGCCGGTTGCGTCGATCGATGTGGCGATTGTGCCTGGAGTCGCTTTTGACAAACGGGGCGGACGTCTTGGCTACGGCGGCGGATATTACGACCGGTTTCTTCCGTTGCTGCGTTCCGACACGTTAAAAATCGGTTTGGCATATGAGCTTCAACTGGTGGATCGCGTACCGTTCGAAGAGCATGACATACATCTGGATCTGATTGTGACGGAGGAGTCCGTCTGGGATTGTGAAACGAGTCCATAAGGGGTGATCGCGATTGGGTGAAAAAGTGGTTGTCATCACGGGCGCGAGCCGCGGGATCGGCGAATCGGTGGCACTGGCGTTTGCCGGAGAAAAAGCCAAGCTGGTGCTGGTCGCGCGGACGCCGGAAGATCTGGAGCGGGTCCGTGGGCGCGCGATGGAGGCGGGGACGGATGATGTGCTGACCGTAACCGCCGACATCACAAAGGAAGAGGAAGTTGAAGTGATGTTTGACGTGGCTCTGTCCCGTTTCGGACGGATCGATATATTGGTTAACAACGCGGGAGTCGGTTATTTCAAACCGGTTCTGGAAATGGAACTGGCGGAATGGCAGACGATGTTCGATGTGAACGTGACGGGGCTGTTTCTCTGTTCCCGCAGGGTTCTTCCGACGATGCTCGAACAAGGGAGCGGCCACATCATCAATATTTCGTCCGACGTGGGACGCAGGACTTTCGCGGGCGGTGCGGGTTATTGCGCGACCAAATTTGCGGCGCGGGCGTTTGCGGATGCTCTGCGGAAAGAAGTGCAGCCGAAAGGAATCAAAGTGACCAACATCCTGCCCGGTATGACGGACACCTGCTTTGCCGGCAGCGAACAGGGATCCGCCCGCAAAAAAGATTGGCTGAAGGCGGAGGATGTCGCCCGCGCCGTTCTCTATGCCGCTTCCCAGCCGGAGGGAGTGGTAATCGATGACATTCTGATTCATCCGATGATACAGGAGTATTGAATACTCCGCGAAAGTGAACACTAGCGATTCGTTGTGGATGGTTTTTGGGTCTCCATCAAAGTGCTCAAGGTTCACTTTTATGGGAAATTATGGATAGAGGTGTCGACATGGAGGGAGAGCAATATCTGATCGGATTGGGATATGGCGGGTCGCTGGAAGGGATGGCCCGGTTTGAATGGGATTTCCGATGCAACCTGGGATTGCGGAATCCGCAAGATGAAACCGGACGGGAAGCGTTTGTCAAAGACTTTGTGAACTCTACGTCGCCCGAGGCTCCAATAGTTCTGGTGCTTGACGATTACAATCCCGCCCTGTTCAGGATATTCATGGAGCTTGGGAAACAAGCGATCAAAAAGTATCCGGCGCTTTATGTGTTTGTGGTGGCGGAGGACCAAAACGAGGCCCCGCATGTTCAGTATTTTCTCAATATCGAAGGCGATCCGGTCGACGAAGTGCTGTTGCCGCATCAGATGATACTTGACGCGGCGGGAGTGCCTGACCGGGTGTTGATGTTTATCCAGGAACGCCTGAATGTCCGGTTTTTCCGCAGAGAAGACGAACTGATGATCGAATTTCAGGTTGAGGAACTTCCTCTGCTGTAAGGAGGCGGGAAGATGAAGGAGGTTCACGTCCGTGACGCTGTCGGATTGCCGCTGGCTCACGATTTGACCCGGATCGTGCCGGGAGAGTTTAAAGGCCGGATTTTCAAAAAAGGGCATGTGATTCGGGAAGAAGACATTCCGCTGTTGCTCGACATCGGTAAAGAGCACGTCTATGTGCTGGATCTGCAGCCGGGCGAACTGCATGAAGAAGCTGCCGCCATCCGCCTTGCCCGCGCCGTTATGGGAGATCACCTGACCGCGTCGGAACCTTCCGAGGGCAAGGTCGTCCTCAACTCTCGGATTCATGGGTTGTTGAAAGTCGATGCGGAGGCGCTTTTGATGATCAACTCCCTTGGGGAATTGGTTGTTGTTACAAAAAAAACCAACCGCGTCGTACAGCCCGGCGAAACGGTTGCGGCGATGAAGGCGATCCCCCTGGTGATTCAAGAGCAAAAAATCATGCAGGCGGAGACGATCGCAAGAATGTCGGCGCCCGTCATTACCGTCCTGCCATTTCACCGGCTGCAAGCGGGAATCGTGACGACGGGCAGCGAGGTGGCAAGCGGGCGCATCGAAGATCGATTCGGTCCGCGGATTCGCGAAAAATTGGCCCCCTTTCAGGTTGATGTGCTTGGACAAATCATTGTCGGGGACAGCAAGGAAGACATTCAGGCGGGCATTCGGGAGTTTCTTGCGCGAGGCGCGGAGCTTGTGCTTTGTACCGGGGGCATGTCGGTCGATCCGGATGACCGCACACCGGGCGCGATCCGCGAACTCGCGACGGAAGTCGTGTGTTACGGGGTGCCGGTTCTGCCCGGTTCGATGATGATGTTGGCGTATATCAACCATGCAGCCGTTATCGGGTTGCCGGGCGCCGTCATGTACGAAGCGGAGACAGCGTTTGATTTGTTCCTGCCGCGCATATTGGCAGGCGATCAAATCACTCTCAGGGAGATTGCGGAACTGGGACACGGAGGTCTTCTCAAATGATGCAGGTCGGTTATTCTGTCGACGAAGCGATTGAAGAAGTGCTGAAGCAGGTCCGACCCGTGACTTCCGTCGGGATTCATCTCAGGGACTCGTTTGGTTACACGCTGGCGGAAGACATTTACGCGAAAGCCCCGGTTCCGCCATTTGACCGCTCGATGATGGACGGGTTTGCGATTCGGGCGGCGGATGTGCAGTCCGCCAGCCCCGAACATCCCGTCACTTTACAAGTGCGGGGACGTGTTGGAGCCGGTGAAGTGTCCGATCACATGTTGCAGGAGGGCGAGGCGATTCGGATCATGACGGGCGCTCCCATCCCGAAAGGGGCCGATGCGATCGCCCGGTTCGAGGTGACCGACGCGCAACGCAATCCCGATGGACGTCAGGTCAAGATCCTTTTGCCGGTCAAAACCGGAGAATCAATCTCTGCCACCGGCGAGGACATTGAGGCGGGAGCCAGGGTTCTGGCGCAAGGCGCGGTCATCGGTGCGGCGGAAATGGCACTGCTGGCGACGGCCGGCGTATCGACGGTCCGCGTTTACCGCAAGCCGGTGATCGGAGTGCTGTCCAGCGGCCGCGAATTGGTCGGAGTGGGGGAACCCCTTTCTTACGGAAAGATTTACAACAGTAATACGTATATGTTGGCGGGATTGATTTCCGCTTGGGGCGGCATCCCGTATTTGCTCGATCAGGTCGATGACGAGGTCGCCGCTGTAGCGGACGCGATCCGGACGGCTATGCCGGCGGTGGACGCGCTGGTGACAACCGGCGGGGTGTCGGTCGGTGATTTCGATGTGATGCGTGCGGCCTATCACTTGGCGGGGGGCCGGGTGAATTTTTGGAAGGTCAACATGCGGCCGGGAACTCCTTTCACGTTCGCGACGGTCCAGGAGAAACCGGTATTCGGCTTGTCCGGCAACCCGGCGGCCGGATATGTCAACGCCATGTTGTTTTTGCAGCCGGCGATCCGGGCGATGGCAGGTCGGTTGCAGCCGCGGGTCACACCCGTTCAGGTGGTGCTGGCGGACGATCCGCAGTTGAAAGTAATTGGTATGGACCGCTTTTTGCGGGCCCGGATCGCGATCGAAGCCGGGCGGGCAGCCGCCTATCCGCTGTCCTTCGGACAAAGCGCGGGGGTGATGTCGACGCTGTCCGGAATTCAGGGATTTGTGCGGATTCGCGCCAAGACCAAAGCGAAAAAAGGAGACCTTGTAGAAGCGTATTTGCTTGAAATGCCGTTGGCGGGAGGGAGCGGTTGTGAATAATCCGGATTCCTTCCTGTCAAACGCTCCGGTCAGGGCTGTCGCCGTTGTCGGTTACAAGAACACCGGCAAAACGACGCTTGTCTGCAAGCTGGTTGCCAATCTCAAAAGCAGGGGCTACCGGGTTGGCACGTTAAAACACGACGCCCACGATTTTCAAATCGATTATGAGGGGACCGACACTTTCAAATACCGGCAGGCGGGCGCCGATGTCGTCGCCATCGCAAGTTCCGGCAAATGGGCGGTCCAGGGATGGCCCCCGGCGCCTCCGACTTTGCAAGAGATGCTGGCGCGGATGGAAGGGGTCGACATGGTGATCGTGGAGGGATACAAGCAAGGGGACCTTCCGAAAATCGTCATGGCCGACCGGCAGGGAGCGATTTTTCAAAACGAACGGCTGGAAAACGTGGTGGCTGTCGCCGCGGTGGACAAAACACCGCTGCTTGCTCCGCCTGCGGTCCGGGTGTATGATAGGGATGATATCGATTCGTTTGTTGAACTGATTTTAAAAACGGTTGCTCTCAAGTAGGAGGACGCGCAATGGATCAAGAGCAACATTTGGTCGAACACCTTGCGGAACTGCGGAAACGGTTGATTATAACCCTGTTGGCGTTTGTTTTGTTTCTGGTTGTCTCGTTTGCCTTTGTTGGAGACATCTTTGCCTTTTTGCAGCGGGGAATGCCGAAGGGCAGCCAAATGGTGGTGCTGGGCCCCTCGGAAGTTCTGCGGGTGTACATGGTCGTGGCCGGGGTTGCGGCTATTGGGATGACACTCCCGGTGTTTCTGTACCAAGCGTGGAAGTTTGTGGCTCCCGGGTTGACCGATCTGGAGAAAAAGGTGAGCGTCGTTTTTATTCCGGTTATCTCGCTTGTGTTCTTTGCGGGACTGGCGTTCGGGTACTTTTTTATTTTCCCTACCGTATACGGTTTCTTTGTGGCGCTCGGTTCCGAACATTTCGAGATGATGCAAACCGCCGGAAATTATTTTTCGTTCATGGCCAATATCGTTATTCCCTTCGGTTTTATCTTCGAGCTGCCGATCGTGGTGCTGTTTCTGACGCGGTTGGGGATTTTGACGCCCGAGTTTTTGACGAAGAACCGGAAGTACGCTTACTTCCTGCTGGTGGTGGTGGGGGTCGTTCTGTCGCCGCCGGAACCGGTTTCCGATATTATCACTTCGCTGCCTTTGATTCTGCTGTACGAAATCGGCGTGACGCTGTCCCGCATCGCATACAAACGGCGTTTGAAGAGCCTGCGGGAAAGCGGTCTTGCCGAACAGTAAACGAAGGCCTGCCGGTCTGTTGCGGACCGGTTTTTTTGTCACTGGCGCTTCAGGAGGTGGGACAGACTTGATCAAAGCGGTTGTGTTTGACTTCGACGGCTTGATTTTCGATACGGAAACGCACGAATATCGGGTGCTGCAGGAAATCTACCGGGAACACGGAGCGGAACTTCCGCTCGACGTATGGGGGCGATGCGTCGGGACACACGCCGATTTTTTTGACGCTTACGCGTATTTGGAAGGATGTATCGGCACACCGATCGACCGGGAAGCGGTCGCAAGACGGCGGAGAGAGATGTTCGACCTGCGGATGGAGAAGGAAAAGGCGCTGCCGGGCGTTGAAGAGTACCTGGCGGTAGCCGCGGGATTGGGATTGAGAATCGGGTTGGCCTCAAGCTCAAGACGGGAATGGGTGACGCGCTGGCTGAAAAAATTAAACCTGCTCGACCGTTTCGAATGCATCCTGACGGCGGAAGACGTGGAGCGGGTGAAACCCGATCCCGCGCTGTATCTGAAAGCGCTCGAATGCCTCGGAGTGAAGCCGCACCAAGCGGTCGCGTTTGAGGATTCGCCCAATGGCGCGTTGGCGGCGAAGCGTGCGGGGCTGCATTGCGTGGTCGTTCCCAATTTTGTCACCGCCAATCTGGTATTCGGCGAGTATGACTTGCGGCTGAATTCGCTGTCGGAGTTGGGGTTGGAAAAGTTGATTGAAAAACTGGGCGGCAAGGCGTAAACAAGCGGCGGGGAGCTTGTGTCGCCTGCCGCTTTCGCATTGTACTTTCCCAATAAAAAATTCATGAAGAAAATCGGGGAGAAGGGTATTTTTCCAAAATCACCGGATAGAATAAAACGTGGCCGTGAGAAAAAATTTTTATATTTTTCCTCCTCGGGGGCTTGCAAAGACAAATGGAAACGAATATCATAAGAATTGTGTTAGCACTCATTCAAGGTGAGTGCTAACAAGAGTCGACAAACATTTTACAACCATATTTCTTGTAGGAGGGGTATTTACATGATTAAGCCGCTCGGTGACCGTGTGGTGATCAAAGTTGTCGAACGTGAAGAAAAGACTGCTAGCGGAATCGTTCTTCCGGACACCGCAAAAGAAAAGCCGCAAGAAGGCGAAGTGATCGCGGTAGGACCCGGCCGTTACGAGGAAGGCAAGCGCGTTCCGCTTGATGTGCAAGTCGGCGACCGCGTAATCTTCTCGAAGTACGCCGGTACCGAAGTGAAGTATGACAACGTAGAGTACCTGATTCTCCGCGAAAACGACATTCTGGCAGTTGTGCAAAAGTAACCCGAATAGATAAAAACCTACATAAAGAGGAGGAAGTTTGACGTGGCTAAAGAGATTAAGTTCCGTGAAGATGCTCGTCGTGCGATGCTTCGGGGCGTTGACGCTCTCGCTGATGCGGTGAAAGTAACCCTCGGTCCGAAAGGCCGCAACGTGGTTCTCGAAAAGAAGTTCGGCTCTCCGCTCATCACCAATGACGGCGTAACGATCGCGAAAGAAATCGAGCTCGAAGACGCTTTTGAAAATATGGGAGCGCAGCTTGTAAAAGAAGTTGCCACCAAAACCAACGATGTCGCCGGTGACGGTACGACGACCGCTACCGTTTTGGCGCAGGCGCTCATTCGCGAAGGGTTGAAGAATGTAACCGCAGGCGCGAACCCGATGATTCTCCGGAAAGGGATTGAAAAAGCGGTGCGTGCTGCCGTGGAAGAAATCAAGAACATCTCCAAGCAAGTGGAAGGCCGTGAAAACATTGCGCAGGTTGCGGCGATTTCGGCCGGCGACGAAGAGATCGGTACCCTGATTGCCGACGCGATGGAGAAAGTCGGCAAAGACGGCGTGATCACCGTTGAGGAATCGAAAGGCTTTACCACCGAGCTCGAAGTTGTGGAAGGGATGCAGTTTGATCGCGGCTACATTTCTCCGTACATGGTAACCGATGCGGACAAGATGGAAGCGGTTCTCGACGAGCCGTACATTTTGATCACCGACAAGAAAGTCGGCAACATCCAAGAAATCCTTCCGGTTCTCGAGCGCGTTGTCCAATCCGGACGTCCGCTGCTGCTGATTGCGGAAGACGTGGAAGGGGAAGCGCTGGCAACCCTTGTTGTGAACAAACTCCGCGGCACCTTCACCGCAGTTGCAGTGAAAGCTCCGGGCTTCGGCGACCGCCGCAAAGCGATGCTGCAGGACATCGCGATCCTGACGGGCGGTACTGTGATCTCTGAAGAGCTTGGTCTCGAACTGAAGAGCACCACCATCGACCAACTCGGCCGCGCCCGTCAAGTCCGGGTATCGAAAGAAAATACGATTATTGTGGATGGGTTCGGTAACAAGGCGGATATTGACGCTCGCATCAACCAGATTAAAGTTCAGTTGGAAGAAACCACTTCCGAATTCGATAAAGAAAAATTGCAGGAGCGCCTGGCGAAACTTGCCGGCGGCGTAGCGGTCATCAAGGTGGGTGCCGCTACCGAAACCGAACTGAAAGAGAAGAAACTGCGCATTGAAGACGCGTTGAACGCAACCCGGGCCGCTGTTGAAGAAGGTATCGTCGCAGGTGGCGGAACCGCTCTCGTCAATGCAATCCGTGCTCTTGACAACATCAAGGCTGAAGGTGACGAGTTGACCGGTGTCAACATCGTTCGCAAAGCGCTTGAAGCTCCGGTTCGTCAAATCGCTGACAACGCCGGGCTCGAAGGCGCGGTGATCGTTGAGCGCCTGAAGACCGAAAAAGTCGGCATCGGTTTCAACGCGGCTACCGGCGAATGGGTTGACATGATCCAAGCGGGTATCGTCGATCCGGCGAAAGTTACCCGTTCCGCTCTGCAAAACGCTGCATCCGTGGCTGCGATGTTCCTGACCACTGAAGCTGTCGTAGCCGAGAAGCCGGAAAAGGAAAAACCGGGCATGCCGGGCGGCATGGGCGGCATGGACATGATGTAATAACAGCTCCTGTAGGAGTTGCGAAACCCCTTGTAAATCAAGGGGTTTCTTGTTTGTACGCCCAGCATGGGCGTCATCTTTAGGGTGAAAGTCCCGAACGGGGGCTGGCGAGCGCCTACCGTTAGCCAAGGGCAAGGGTGTCCGTCGCGAGGCGGAATCTGAAGGAAGCCGGAGGCAAACGCACGGCTTGAGGTACACGAACCCAATTTGAGGCCGTTACAGTCGGATGAGTTGCCAAGACACAACAAAATCCAAAGCCGCCAAGGACTGTAGTGGTAGACTTGGGCAAGCGCGGGCGGAAAGATGACGCTCTTATCTGGGGAGGCCTGCAGGGTACGCCAACTGTGTTGGTAACCGCGGTCGGAAGACGGCGCTGAACCTGCAGGAGTCAGCAGAGGCCATAGTACGCGAGTACGGGACGCCGAAAAGCGGAAGGGCCGAACCGAAAGGAGAGAAGAAACCGATGCGTTCGTGCGATGAGCGACGACAGCCGAATTCCTCATACGAGGGCTGCCGGCGGGAGGGAGCGGTGAAGCCGCAAGGGACCGCCGGAGCGCCGAGTTCATCGTCGGCACAAGTCGATCGTTCTTCTCGCGAAGGCCATAACGACTTGCTGGAGAAGATGCTGGAAGGAGACAACCTGCGACTTGCCTACAAACGAGTCGTCCAGAACGGAGGAGTGCCCGGCGTGGACGGGGTAACGGTAGCGGAGCTACAAGGATACCTCAAGACCCACTGGGAAACGGTGAAACACCAACTCCTGACGGGAACGTATGAACCGGCACCGGTCAGACGGGTGGAAATCCCCAAACCCGGAGGCGGGGTACGGCTTTTAGGAATCCCGACCGTAATGGACCGCTTCCTCCAGCAAGCCCTTCTGCAAGTGATGGCCCCCCTCTTCGACGGTGGATTCTCATGGTACAGCTACGGATTCCGACCGGGCAAACGGGCCCACGATGCCGTGCGGCAAGCCCAACGCTTTATCCAGGAAGGATACCGGTGGGTGGTCGACATGGATCTGGAGAAGTTCTTTGACCGGGTGAATCACGACATCCTGATGGCGCGAGTGGCGCGAAAAGTGAAGGACAAGCGGGTCTTGAAACTGATTCGCGCTTACCTGAACGCCGGAGTCATGGTAAACGGGGTCGTGCATACCACGGAAGAGGGAACCCCGCAAGGAGGGCCGTTAAGCCCGCTGTTGGCAAATATTCTGCTGGACGACTTGGACAAGGAACTGACACGTAGAGGCTTGCGGTTTGTCCGCTATGCAGACGACTGTAACATCTTTGTTGCAAGCAAACGAGCAGGAGAACGGGTGATGCAGTCGGTCATTCGCTTCGTAGAAGACAAGCTCAAACTAAAGGTCAATCGGGAGAAAAGCGCGGTGGATCGTCCTTGGAAGCGGAAGTTTCTGGGATTCAGCTTTCTGCCGAATCGGCAGGGGACCCTACGGCTCGCGCCGAAAACGATCGAGTGGTTCAAGGAACGCATCCGCGCCATCACATCCAGAACCCGGCCTGTATCGATGAAGCAGCGGATTGAGGAAGTAAACCGCTACATCATAGGATGGGCAGGATACTTCCACATCGCCTCGGCCAAGACCCACTGCGAGTCATTCGACCAGTGGATCCGGCGGCGGCTGAGGATGTGCCTGTGGAAACAATGGAAACGGGTGCGAACGCGCTATCGGGAACTGCGTGCACTTGGGGTCCCGGAAGTTGCGGTTCACCAAATGGCCAACTCCCGCCGCGGGGCATGGGCCATGTCCCGCAACCTAAATAATGCCCTTGACACTTCCTATTGGGAAGCACAAGGGCTGAAAAGTTTGCTTGTTCGTTATTTGGAGCTTCGTCAACCTTTTGGAACCGCCTAGTGCGGACCCGCATGCTAGGTGGTGTGAGAGGACGGGGGTTAGCCGCCCCCTCCTACTCGATTTGGTATAACCGATCCAGCCATCGTTGGATCCGTTTCATCTCTCGGGTCTCTGTTTCCTGTTCCAGGGATCGCAGGCCAACGTTGCAAGGATCTTGTTCTGCTTCTCTTGGCTTTTCACGAGCGTGGACACTTCGTTTTGGATGTCCGTAACCTTTAAACAAAAGCCTCATTTTGGGGCTTTTTGAATTTAACACGTTGTTCCGATATGGTAGCGGGGAGCTGCCCCTGTGGAAAACATCACCCAGGGGCAGTTTTTTTCTAGATTTTCGCGATGTCGATGTTGCCATAGATACGTGCGAAAAACCGCTCAGGCATTTTTCGCTAAAAATTTGACTTTTTTGCGTCAAATCCGCATGAACCGACAGGAAAAGCGAAAATGCCGTCGAAATAGTATGAATGTCGCTGCGGATTTACCGTGCATCTGCTTTCGACGCGATGAAGAATCGATAGGAAGGAGAGCGGTCATGGCTTCGAAAAAAACGGTTGCCGGCATTCTGGCAGGTGTCTTGTTGATGGCGCCTCTTTTGACGACGGCACAGGCGAGCATTGAATCCGACCAACAAAGACTCGAAGAAATTCGTCAACAATATAATCAACGTCTGAAACAAATTCGGGAACTGCGCGGTCAGGAAAAGGACCTGCAGGCAAAACTGGCGGTGATTAACCAGCAAATCGCCGATCTGGAACAGCAGATCAACGCCATCCAGGCGGAGATTAACGCCGGAGCAGCAAAGATCCGGGAAATGGAAATCGAGATCAAAAAAACGCAGGACAAGCTGGAAGCCCGCAAAAAACTGCTGCAGCAGCGGCTCCGCGTAATGTATGAAGACGGGGACGTTTCCTATCTGGAAGTGCTGTTTTCCTCGACAGATTTCAGCGATTTCATCGACCGGATGAGCACTTTGTCGCTGGTGGTCAATCAGGACAAGCGTCTGGTGGAGGGGATCAAGGAAGAAAAGAGAAAATTGGATGAAATCCAGGCGAACCTGAAACGGGAGCAAGAACTCCGCCAGGTCCGCCAGGACGCTTTGATCGCCAACAAGGCCGAGCAGGACAAGCTGAAATCGGAACAGCAGGCGATCCTTGCTCAGGTGCAGAAGGAACGCAAGATTACGGAAGCGGAAGCCGCCAGGGAAGAACGCGAAATGGCCGCGATCGAGGCACAGATTGCGGCTGCAATCGCCGCTCAGATTAACGGCGGAAAAGGCATCAAAAGCGCCGGGAATTGGGCTTGGCCGGTTCCGTCCTCGCGTGTCATTTCATCCGGTTACGGCATGCGTTGGGGCACCATGCATAAAGGGATCGATATCGCGGCTCCGCTTGGCACGCCGATCGTCGCCGTTGACAACGGGGTTGTCCGTTTTGCCGGCCGTGCGTCCGGTTTTGGACATTGGGTCGTGATCGAACACGCGGGCGGCATTATGAGCGTATACGGTCACATGTACGGTGACGGGATTTTTGTGTCGGTGGGACAAGAAGTCAAGCGCGGGCAGCAGATTGCCGTTGTCGGCAGCGACGGTCAATCAACCGGTCCGCACCTGCACTTTTCCGTTGCCACGGGCATCAGCGGCAGTCAAATGCTCTATGTCAATCCGGGACCTTACCTTGGACTCTAAAATCGGCAGGAGACGCAACAGCAACACCCCCAGGTATCGGGCGCGGGGGTGTTCTTTCTTGTCCGTTTCAAAATCTTGAAACGGGAGAGTTGTGTCAACTGTGGGAGCAGATTGTTCGGAAAATGAGGTGAACGAAAAGGCGAACGAAAAGGCGTTGACTTATCAAAAATGTTCGTGTAAACTGATGGCGGATACAGACTTGCATCATGCCGGAAATAAGGCGTCGGCAGGTTTCTGCCGGGTTGCCGTAACTGTCCCTGACTACGGGGGAAGGGGCGGCTGTTTTTACATCTGTAAGCTTGAAGACTTTCGATCGGCTCAGGGGTGCGGTGTCGCATCCGGAATTTACGGCGAAGCCGTATCTTTGTTTTGTGGGCATGAACATCGGAACTGCCTCGTATGTAACTGTAAATCTTTGCTGATTCTAGGGGAAAGGGCAAACGAGGACGATCCGGTGTCATTTTTTGCATTTTTTGTGCTGAGGGGTTGGAATTCAATACCATGAAAGAACATGAATCTGTTGTCGTACTGGATTTTGGCGGACAATACAACCAACTGATCACCCGGCGGATCCGCGAATTGAACGTGTATTCGGAACTGCTTCCGCCGACGGTGACCGCGGCTGAACTGAAGGCGATGAATGTGAAAGGGATCGTGTTTTCGGGCGGGCCGAATTCCGTATATGGGGAAGGGGCGCCGAAAGCCGATCCGGCCATTTTCGAGCTTGGGATTCCGGTTCTTGGCATTTGCTACGGCATGCAACTGATGGCGCACCATTTTCATGCCAAGGTGGAACGGGCAGCTGTGCGCGAATACGGGAAGGCGATCCTCAACGTGCAATCCGATGGGATTCTCTTTAAAAATCAGCCGAAGGAACAGCAAGTGTGGATGAGCCACAGCGATCTTGTCGTGGCGCCGCCAGCGGGATTTCAGGTGGATGCTTCGACAGACAATGCGCCTGTCGCCGCGATGAGTGCGCCGGAGCGCAAACTGTACGCGGTGCAGTTCCATCCGGAAGTCAATCATTCCGTCTGCGGGCAAGATATGCTGCGCAACTTCCTGTATGAAGTCTGCGGTTGTCAAGGCGAATGGACGATGGGTTCCTATGTCGAGGAAGCGATTGCCGACATCCGGGCGGAAGTGGGCGACAAAAAAGTTCTTTGCGCGCTGTCCGGCGGCGTGGACTCATCCGTGGCGGCCGTCCTGGTGCACCGGGCGATCGGCGACAATCTGACCTGCATGTTTGTCGATCACGGATTGCTGCGGAAAAACGAGGCCGAGCTGGTGATGCAGACGTTTGCTCAGGAGTTCAAGATGAACGTCGTCAAAATTGACGCGAAAGAACGGTTTTTGGGGCGTCTTGCGGGCGTGACCGATCCGGAACGGAAACGCAAAATCATCGGGGAAGAGTTTATCCGCGTATTTGAGGAAGAATCGAAAAAGCTAGGCCACTTCGACTACTTGGCGCAAGGCACGCTTTATACCGATATCATCGAGAGCGGCACGGCGACGGCAGCCACCATCAAGTCGCACCACAACGTGGGCGGATTGCCGGAAGACATGCGGTTTAAACTGGTGGAACCGCTCAAAACACTGTTCAAGGACGAAGTGCGGGCGCTTGGCAGCGAGCTGGGAATCTCCGACGAGATCGTTTGGCGGCAGCCGTTTCCCGGTCCCGGATTGGCGATTCGCATCATTGGCGAGGTGACGGAGGACAAGCTGATGTTGCTGAAAGAAGCCGATTGGGTCGTGCGGGACGAGATTAAACAATCTGGCCTTGATCGCGAAATCTGGCAGTATTTTGCCGTGTTGCCGGATATTAAGAGCGTGGGCGTCATGGGCGATGAGCGGACGTATGCTTACACCATCGGCATTCGCGCCGTGACTTCGAAAGACGGGATGACGGCCGACTGGGCGCGGATTCCGTATGATGTGCTGGAAAGGCTTTCGACGCGGCTCGTGAATGAAGTGCCGCACGTGAACCGGGTCGTCTATGACATCACTTCGAAGCCGCCCGCTACGATTGAGTGGGAATAACACGGGACAACCGACGTTCGCTGGGGAGGACGAAAGATGGAGAAGTTGTTTCGGCTGCAAGAGAACAACACCGACGTCAAGACAGAAATTATTGCGGGGATCACGACGTTTATCACAATGGCTTATATCCTGATCGTGAATCCCATCACGCTTACGGCCGGTGGTGCCACCGGCATGGATTTCAACGCGGTGTTCGTGGCAACCGCTCTTGGTGCGGGCATTGTGACGATCGCCATGGGGCTTTTGGTGAACTTCCCGATCGCTTTGGCCCCCGGCATGGGACTAAACGCGTATTTTGCAACGGTCATTCTCAGTTCCGGCGGTAAAATCACCTGGCCGATCGCGCTTGGCGCTGTCTTTATTTCGGGTATTATTTTCCTTCTTCTGACCGTGACCAAAGTCAGACAGTTGATGCTGGACGCCGTGCCGAAATCGCTCCGTGCGGCCGTGACGGTAGGGATCGGGCTGTTTATCACGATCATCGGCTTTAAAAACAGCGGTTTGCTCACCGCATTTTATATTGGAAAGGATCCGGCTGTTTCCCTGCATCACATCAGCGGGTTCGATTGGCTGCTGCAACTGGGGAATTTCGTTGCGGACAAGCATGTTTTGCTGACGGTGATCGGGCTGCTGTTGACGAGTGTTCTGCTGGCGATGCGAGTGCCTGCCGCGATCCTCTTGGGAATTATCATCACGACCATACTCGGGATTCCGATGGGGATCACCAACCTGTCCGCTTTGGGCAATGCCCACTGGATTCCTGATTTTTCCAATCTTGCAATCGGCAAGCTGGATGTCGCAGGCGCCCTCAACGCCGGCCTTTTGACCATCGTGTTCACATTTACGTTTGTCGAACTGTTCGATACGTTCGGAACACTGACCGGAACGGCCGCTAAAGCAGGGCTGCTCGACAAACCGGGCGGAAAGGAAAGGATCGGGCGTGCGATGCTGGTTGACGCAGGCGGCGTAAGCTTGGGCGCCCTGCTTGGCACGAGCACCATCACTGCTTATATCGAAAGCGCAGCGGGTGTGGCGCAGGGTGGCCGGACCGGATTGACGTCGGTGACCACAGGCGTTCTGTTCCTGCTGTCGCTCTTCGTGGCTCCGCTTGCCTTGCTGGTTCCGGGTGAGGCAACTGCCGCCGCGCTGATCATCGTCGGGGTATTGATGATGGGAGCGGTGCGCGACATCGAATGGGAGGAGTTTGTCTACTCGATTCCCGCATTTTTGACAATTGTCATCATGCCGTTCACTTATTCGATCGCAAACGGGATCTCTTTCGGGATCTTGTTCTACGTAATTTTGGCGCTGGCCCACAATCTGGTCGGCGGAAAACACAAAATCCACTGGCTGATGTGGGTACTCAGCGCATTGATTCTCGTCAGATTCCTGTTCACCGAATTGAATGTATAACCTAAGGCTTCGCAAGATTCGAACGGGGAAAAGCTCGGGGCGTGTTCACACGCCTCTTTTTTTTTTCGAATACGCCGGACTTATGGCTCGCGGTACCGCCACTAGCCCGATCGGTTTCGAACGAGTATAATAAGTACGAACATCCGACAGATGGGAGACTGTGCTTCTATGTATCACAGAAAGGAAACGCGTCCTGTTCAAGTTGGAAATGTGACAATCGGCGGCAGTGATCAGGTCATCATCCAGAGCATGACCATGACCAAGACACACGACGTGAAAGCGACGGTGGAGCAAATTCATCGGTTGGAAGAAGCCGGTTGTCAAATGGTTCGGGTAACTGTCAACAACGAAGAAGCCGCTGCCGCGATTAAACACATCAAAAAAGAAATCTCGATTCCGCTTGTCGCGGACATTCATTTCGACTATAAACTCGCTTTGAAAGCAATCGAAAACGGCGTCGACAAGGTGCGAATCAATCCGGGGAATATCGGCCGTCGGGAGAAAGTGGAGGCCGTTGTCAAAGCCTGCAAAGAGCGCAATATCCCGATCCGGATCGGTGTGAACGCCGGGTCTCTGGAAAAACACATTCTCGACAAATACGGATATCCGACGGCGCAGGGAATGTTGGAGAGCGCCCTGCACCACATCCAGATTTTAGAAGATCTCGATTTCCGCAATATTGTCGTTTCGATGAAAGCTTCCGATGTCCCGCTGGCGATCGAAGCCTATAAAAAAGCGGCCGAATCGTTCGATTATCCGCTGCATTTGGGGATTACGGAGGCCGGCACTTTATTTGCCGGGACTGTGAAAAGCGCCGCCGGTCTGGGAACCTTGCTGTCGATGGGAATCGGCAACACGATTCGCGTTTCGCTCAGCGCCGACCCTGTCGAGGAAGTGAAGGTTGCCCGCGAGCTTTTGAAGACCTTCGGACTCGTCGCAAACGCGGTCACGTTGGTGTCCTGCCCGACCTGCGGACGGATCGAGATCGATCTGATCAGTGTCGCCAACGAGATAGAGGAATACGTTTCAAAGATCAAAGCTCCGATTAAAGTTTCCATTC
Organism: Effusibacillus sp. SKA8; assembly: GCF_058273125.1. Lineage (NCBI taxonomy): Bacteria > Bacillati > Bacillota > Bacilli > Caryophanales > Alicyclobacillaceae > Effusibacillus > Effusibacillus sp. SKA8. The sequence continues at coordinate 74,689 of NZ_JBZCSF010000010.1, forward strand.
TCGGGTGCGCGGTGAACGGACCGGGGGAAGCGAAGGAAGCGGATATCGGCATCGCCGGGTCGGTTGGCGAAGGGCTGCTTTTCCGGCACGGAAAGGTGATCCGGAAGGTTCCGGAGAAGGATTTGGTGGCGGAACTGAAAAAGGAGATTGACCTGCTGGCCGAAAAATACGAAAAAACAGGTTCTTTGACGTAGCAAACAACGGTGCCTCGGACTTCACGGGTGCCGTTTTTTCCGGGGAGGACAAGCGATGGTGATGGAAGAGCGGGTTCGGGAGCAATTGATACGGTTGTTGTCGGGAAAACCGGAAGTAATCCGGGTTATCCTTTTTGGATCGCGTGCCAGGGGTGACGCGGATGAACGTTCCGATATCGATTTGGCGATTGAAGCCCCTGCCATCAGCCAGCGACAATGGTTGGATCTTATATTTCTATTCGATCAAATTGACACATTGCTTCCCGTCGACATCGTGAAATGGGAAGAAGCATCACCTGAATTGAAGAAGAAAATCACGGAGGAGGGGAAGGTTCTGTATGAACGATCCTAAATCGGTTCAAAGTCTCAAAAACTTGGGAAAAGCTTTGCAAAGACTTGGCGAGGCTTTACAAGTGCCGGGAGATTCGAGCTTGGTCGTAGATGGGACCATACAAAGATTTGAGTTTGTGATTGAGCTTTATTGGAAAACACTGAAGCGTCTGTTGGCTCAGGAAGGGATTCAGACAAATACCCCGCGTGAAACTTTGCAACGCGCTTATCAAGTTCATTGGCTGGAGAATGAAACAGATTGGCTGCAAATGTTGAAGGATCGTAACGAGACATCGCATGTTTACGATGAGGAATCGGCGTTGCGAATTTATCGCCATATCAAACAATATTTTCCCGAGATGGAACGTACATACCGGTTTCTTCTGAAACGGTTCGGCTTGCAACCCAAGGATTAATCCGCTTTGACAGACTGATTTAGGAGGATATTCCGTGACTAAAAATTTGCCTCCCAAGCTGGCGAATGAGCGATACATCCGAACAATTGAAACGTCCCCAATTCAAACGTTCGTCTTTTCCGTTGACACCTTTTCCCGTGATTGGTACACTGTTGATAGACAGATGTCGACAAACGAATATTGTTCTCTCGTATATCCTCGGGAATATGGCCCGAAAGTCTCTACCCGGTTACCGTAAATAACCGGACTACGAGCTGAAAGCGAATCTAGGGTTCCGATTATCACTTTGTCGGGTATTGATAATGTCCGGTCCAAGCGATTCACATGCCGGTTTCACGGCTGACACCGAAGGGATAAAAGCCCAGGCGGGCAGGTTTCGCTCGCTCACGAGAAGAAACTTGCCCGTTCTGGGTTTCTGTTTTTTAGGAATCGGAATAATAAGAACAAGCGCTTGGAGGTGGCATCACAATGAGTGGGTTGCAACCGTTGGTGGGCGTGATCATGGGCAGCCAGTCGGACTGGGAAACGATGCGCGAAGCGTGCACGATCCTGGACGAACTGCAAATCCTTTACGAGAAAAAAGTGGTATCCGCTCACCGCACCCCGGATCTGATGTTTGAATACGCGGCGACGGCGGTTGAACGCGGTCTGCAAGTCATTATTGCCGGTGCGGGGGGCGCCGCCCACCTGCCGGGCATGGTGGCGGCGAAGACGGTGATTCCCGTAATCGGGGTTCCGGTCAAATCGTCATCGCTTAACGGTTTGGATTCCCTGCTGTCGATCGTCCAGATGCCGGCGGGGGTACCGGTGGCGACAGTGGCAATCGGCAAGGCGGGCGCTGCCAATGCCGGATTGCTGGCAGCGCAGATTCTGGGAACGACCCGGCCGGAGATCCGGGAACGGCTCGAAAAAAGGCGTGCGGAGATGCGGCAGCGGGTGCTTGAAAGCGGGGATTTGACGTGAAGAACGCGGCGATGACAATATCACGCGAGCAGCGGGCGCTCCATCGAATTTTGCCCGGCGGGACGATCGGAATTCTCGGCGGGGGGCAACTCGGCCGCATGATCGCTTTAAAAGCCCGCGAGATGGGATATCGGATCGCGACCATGGACGCGACTCCGGACTCCCCGTGCGGGCAGGTGGCGGATCTGGAGTTTGTCGCGCCGCTTGATGATCTGGAAGTTGCCCGCAAGTTGGCCGGCGTTTCCGATGTGCTGACTTACGAATTTGAAAATGTGAGCGACGAGATGGTCCGGACGCTGGAGCGGGAAGCGTTTCTGCCGCAAGGCGGGCATGTTCTTCACGTGACAAGGCATCGCATCCGGGAAAAAACGGCCTTGCAGGAGATCGGCGTTCCGGTGGCCCCGTGGCGGCCGGTCCGCTCGTACGAAGACCTGCGGCAGGCGGTTGCCGCTTTGGGGCTGCCTGGCGTGCTGAAAACGGCAACCGGCGGCTATGACGGAAAAGGCCAATACATCCTGCGGGAGCCGGAGGATGTCGAAGCTGCGTGGGAGAAGCTGAGCACTGCAAAAAGGCCTGAACTGGTGCTGGAGGATTGGGTTGATTTTGACAAGGAGCTGTCGGTCATTGCCGCCCGCAACGGGAAAGGTGAAATTCGCACGTTCCCGACAGCGGAAAACGTACACCGCGACAACATCCTGCACCTGTCGATGGCGCCGGCCCGGATTCCGGAGGAAGCGGACCGGCTCGCGCAGGCTCTGGCCCGCCAAATCGCCGAGAAGCTGGACGTCATCGGCTTGATCGCGGTGGAGATGTTCTGGAAAGAGGGCACGCTGCTCGTCAATGAGCTCGCTCCGCGGCCGCACAACTCGGGTCACTTTACGATGGATGCCTGCATGACGTCCCAGTTTGAACAACATGTGCGTGCGGTATGCAATTTGCCGCTTGGCGACACGAAACTGCTGACACCGGTCGTGATGGTGAACATTCTGGGGGAACATCTTGCACCGGTGCTGGCGAAAGCCGATCTCTTGGGGGACGGAATCAAACTTCATCTGTACGGCAAAGCAGACGCGAAAAAGAAACGAAAAATGGGCCATCTCAACGTGCTTGCGCCAACAGTCGAAGAGGCCCTCGCAATGATAGACAGATTGGGGATCTGGAACTGAGTAAAAGAGCGGAAAGGGAGTTTGCATCATGTCGATTCAAGCGGTGTCTCCACTGGACGGACGGTACCGGGAGCAACTGGCCGGCCTGGAGAATTACGTTTCGGAGTGGGCGTTGATCAAATACCGCATTCACGTGGAAGTCGAATGGCTGATTGCCATGTCGCAAAGTGAGTGGATCAAGGATGTCCGCACCTTCACGGAGGAGGAGATTGAATTTTTGCGGAAGCTGGCAGCCGATTTTGACGAGGCGGCCGCCCTTGAAGTGAAGGAAATCGAAGCTGTTACCAAGCACGATGTAAAAGCGGTGGAGTACTACATCAAACGCCGCATTAAAGATACGTCGCTCGCGGATGTCGCGGAGTTCGTCCATTTCTGCTGCACTTCGGAGGACATCAACAATCTTGCGTACGGCTTGATGCTGCAGGGCGCGATCCGGCAAATCTGGTTGCCGCTGGCGGAAAAACTGACAAATGCGGTCGCCGACTTCGCGGCTCAAACAAGAGCGGTGCCGATGCTTGCCCGCACGCACGGACAGCCGGCGAGCCCGACAACTGTCGGAAAGGAACTGGCCGTTTTTGTCCGCAGGTGGCAGCGGCAACTGCAGCAGGTGCGGGAACTTGAATACCTCGGCAAGTTTAACGGAGCGGTCGGCAACTTCAACGCGCATGTGGCGGCCTATCCGGACGCGCCGTGGGAAAGCATCGCCCAATCGTTCGTGGAAGGGCTGGGACTGACCTACAACCCTCTTACCACACAGATCGAATCGCACGATTACCTGGCAGAAGCGTTCATGGCGATCGCAAGGTTCAACAGCATCGCCATCGATTTCGACCGCGATATCTGGTCTTACATTTCGCTCGGATATTTCAAACAGCAGGCGGTGGCGGGGGAAGTCGGGTCCTCGACAATGCCGCACAAAGTGAACCCGATCAATTTTGAGAATTCGGAAGCGAATCTTGGTGTAAGCAACGCGGTTCTGGAGCATTTGGCGCTGAAACTTCCGGTTTCGCGCATGCAGCGGGATCTGACTGACTCTTCCGCGCTGCGGAACATCGGTGTCGGCATCGCCCATTCATGTATCGCCATCCAGGCGGCGCTGCGCGGTTTGCAACAATTGTCGGTCGACGAGCAGGCGCTTGCCCGCGATTTGGACGGGAACTGGGAAGTTCTCGGCGAAGCGGTGCAGACGGTGATGCGCAAAAACGGGCATGAAAACCCGTACGAAAAGCTGAAGGAACTGACGCGCGGCGTCGAAGTCGATGCGGCAGCCATGCGAGCATTCATTGCAGGTTTGGAGTTGCCTGTCGCCGACAAAGCCCGGCTGCTTGAGCTGACTCCGGCCGCTTATACGGGGCTTGCCAGCCAGTTGTTGCGCCATATCGAGAAGTGAAGCCGGCAGCCGGCGGTTTCTGCGGCTTCTGATCGGCTGTCCGCGGCGGGCGCCGGTCTGGATTTTGCACGGTCATAATAGATAAAGAGGGGGAAAGGGCATGCCAGTCAAGCGAGATCTGCTGTATGAGGGGAAAGCGAAAAAAGTCTACCTGACTGACGATGAAACCAAAGTCATCGTCGAGTACAAGGATGACGCGACCGCGTTTAACGGCCAGAAAAAAGGGACCATCGACCGGAAAGGGGTACTGAACAACCGGATCGCTTCGTTGTTCTTCCGGATGCTGGAAGCCAAGGGGATTCCGACCCATTATATCGACACTTTGTCGGAGCGGGAGATGCTTGTCAAGAAGGTCCGGATTTTGCCGCTGGAAGTGGTCGTCCGCAATATCGCGGCCGGTTCGCTCGCTCAGCGCATCGGCTGGGAAGAAGGCACGATTTTGCCGAAAACGGTCATCGAATTTTACTACAAAAACGACGCGTTGGGCGATCCGCTGATCAATCATTCCCACATCGACGTGCTGGAACTGGCGACGTCCGAACAGGTGGCCGAGCTTGAAAATTTGGCCCGGCAAATCAATGTGTACCTGAAAGGGTATCTGGCGGACAAAAATCTGCTGCTCGTCGATTTCAAACTGGAGTTCGGGATCGACGCGGAAGGCAACCTGCTTCTGGCGGATGAGATTTCGCCGGACACCTGCCGATTTTGGGACGCGGATACAAAGGAAAAGCTGGACAAAGACCGTTTCCGCCGCGACCTCGGGTCGGTGGAAGAAGCGTATGAAGAAATTTTGCGGAGACTGGGAGGAAATGATCAATGATTTTGGCAAAAATTCACGTCACTTTGAAACCGTCCGTTCTCGATCCGCAAGGATCGGCTGTCACCAAGTCTCTGCACGCTTTGGGCTATGACGAAGTGGAAGACGTCCGGATCGGCAAATTCCTCGAAGTCAAAGTCAACACCAACGACAAGCGGGCGGCGGCGGAACGGGTGACCGAAATGTGCGAAAAGCTGTTGGTCAACACGGTGATCGAAACCTACACGTTCGAACTGACGGAGGTGTAAACCCGTGAAATTTGCCGTCATCGTTTTTCCAGGTTCGAATTGCGATATCGACACTGTGAAGGCCATCGAAGACGTGTTGGGGGAACCGGTTGACCCGGTCTGGCACCACGCGACCGATTTGTCCGGGTACGATTGCATTTTTCTGCCGGGCGGCTTCTCTTACGGCGACTATCTGCGCTGCGGCGCGATCGCAAGATTTTCTCCCGTCATGGAACAGGTGAAAAAAGCGGCTGCGGAAGGGAAACTCGTCATCGGAATTTGCAACGGGTTTCAGATTCTGACCGAATCCGGTTTGCTGCCGGGGGCTCTCCGCCGCAACAACCACCTGCAGTTCAATTGCGAAATCGTGCCGCTTGTGGTGGAGAACGCGGATACCCCTTTTACGAAGGACTATCAGAAGGGGCAAATCATCAACATCCCGATCGCCCACGGCGAAGGGAACTATTATGTGGATGACGAGACGCTCAAGAAGATGAAGGCCAACAACCAGATCGTCTTCCGGTATTACGGCAAGAATCCGAACGGTTCGGTCGACAACATTGCGGGGGTCTGCAATGAACAAGGCAATGTGCTCGGCATGATGCCGCACCCGGAACGCGCGGTGCACGACCTGCTCGGCTCAAGCGACGGCCGTGCGCTTTTTACATCAATTCTTCGCGACTGGAGGGAGAAGCACGGTGCATAACGAAGGGACTGCGCAACAAGCGCCCCGGCGGCCTGAACGGAACGAACCGACTCCGCAGCAAATCGCCGACGAAAAAATCTACCGCACCTTTGGTTTGACGGATGATGAATACCAAAAAATCGTCGGGCTGCTCGGACGTCAGCCAAACTATGTCGAGACCGGCATCTATTCGGTCATGTGGTCGGAGCATTGCTCTTACAAAAGTTCCAAGCCTGTATTGAAACGGTTTCCCACCTCCGGGCCGCGGGTGCTGCAGGGACCTGGCGAAAACGCGGGAATTGTCGATATCGGCGACAATCAAGCGGTCGTCTTCAAGATCGAATCGCACAACCACCCGTCGGCGATTGAGCCGTACCAAGGGGCTGCCACCGGTGTAGGCGGGATTATTCGCGACGTCTTTACAATGGGGGCGCGCCCGATCGCCCTGCTCAACTCCCTTCGGTTCGGTCCGATTGAGGATAATGCGCGCAACCGCTACCTGTTCAGCCATGTTGTGGCGGGAATCGCCGGATACGGAAACTGTATCGGCATCCCCACCGTTGCGGGCGAGGTAGTGTTTGACGAGCGCTATACGCACAACCCGTTGGTTAACGCAATGTGCGTGGGGGTAATCGATCAAGACAAAATCACAAAAGGAAACGCTTCGGGCGTGGGCAACCCGGTCATGGTCGTCGGTGCCCGCACCGGCCGGGACGGCATTCACGGCGCCACATTCGCTTCGGCGGAAGACCCGCATTCGAAAGAGCGTTCCGCCGTGCAAGTCGGCGATCCGTTTATGGAAAAGCTGCTGCTGGAAGCGTGCCTGGAACTGATTGCAACCGGAGCTGTTGTCGGGATTCAGGACATGGGAGCCGCCGGCATGACTTCTTCTTCTTCCGAAATGGCGTCTCGCGCCGGTTCCGGACTGGAACTGGATGTCGCGCTTGTACCACGGCGGGAGGAAGGAATGACGCCATACGAAATTATGCTGTCCGAGTCGCAAGAGCGGATGCTTGTCGTTATGGAGCGCGGCAAGGAACACATTGCGGAAGAAATCTTCAAAAAATGGGGCCTGGAAGCGACCGTCATCGGTCGTGTGACGGACGACGGCATGCTGCGGATCAAGGAAGGCGGCGAAGTGGCGGCCGAGATTCCGGTCCGCACATTGGTTGACGACGCGCCTGTATACCACCGCCCGGCGAAGCGCCCGGCCTATCTCGACGAGACGGAATCGTTTGATATCAATACGCTGCCGGAGCCGCAAGATCTCGGCGATGTCCTGCACACCCTGCTGCGTCAGCCGACGATCGCATCGAAAGAATGGGTGTACCGGCAATACGACTACATGGTTCGCACATCGACGGTGGTGCGCCCCGGGTCTGACGCGGCGGTTGTCTCGATTCGGGGAACCCGCAAGGCGTTGGCGATGAAGACGGACGGCAACGGCCGCTATGTTTACCTTGACCCGGAAACGGGCGGCAAGCTGGCAATCGCCGAGGCGGCGCGGAATGTTGTTTGTACGGGGGCCGAACCGCTTGCGGTAACTGATTGCCTCAACTATTCAAGCCCGGAGAAGCCGGAAATCATGTATCAATTGGAAAAATCGGCCGACGGGATGGCGGAAGCTTGTCGTGCGCTGGAAACGCCGGTGATTTCCGGCAACGTTTCGCTCTACAACGAAACGAACGGCATCGACATCTATCCGACGCCGATTATCGGAATGGTCGGTCTGGTGCACGATCTTGACCACATCACGACATCGGACTGGAAGGAGGAAGGGAACCTGCTGTATCTGACCGGTGTGACCAATGCGGATATCGGCGGTTCCGAATACCTCAAGACTGTCCACGGCCAGGTGGCGGGAAAAGCGCCCGTCATCGATCTCGAATTGGAAAAATCGGTCCAGCGCTTTACGCTCTCCGCAATTCAAAAGGGATTTGTCCGCTCGGCCCATGACTGTGCGGAAGGCGGACTGGCGGTCGCGCTGGCGGAGTCCGCAATCGCGGGAGGAAAGGGAGCGGCTGTTGAATTGACGACAGAGCTGCGACCGGATTTTGCCCTGTTTGCGGAAAGCCCTTCCCGGATCATCCTGGAAGTGGAGCCTGACAAGGCGGCAGAGTTTGAAGCTCTCGCACGGGAGCATAAAATTCCGTGTGCCCGCATCGGCCGCGTGCAAGGAACGAACCTCGTGATCGCCGTAAACGGCCAAGTTGCGGTTGACGAACAGGTTGACAAACTTGCAACTACATGGAGAGGTGCCATCCCATGCATCATGAAATAAATTCGGACAAATGGCATGAGGAATGCGGCGTATTTGGGATATTCGGCCATGAAAATGCGGCGGAACTGACCTATTACGGCCTTTATGCCCTGCAGCACCGCGGCCAGGAAAGCGCGGGAATCGCGACCGTTGACGGCCGCAAACTGTATTCGCACAAGGGCATGGGGCTTGTGTCCGAGGTGTTCAACGAAGATATTCTCAAGACGCTGAAAGGTCATTCGGCAATCGGCCATGTCCGCTACTCGACGACGGGCGATTCTTCCGTTGCCAATGCGCAGCCGTTGACGTTCGGATTCCAACGCGGCAACATGGCGCTCGCCCATAACGGGAATCTGATCAACGCGTACCAAATTCACGGGAGACTGGAACGGCAGGGAAGTATTTTTCAAACGACCAGCGATACCGAAGTGGTCGCCCACCTGATCGCCAAGTCGGGACTGCCGACAATCGAGGAGAACGTCAAAGAATCGCTATCCGTCGTGAAAGGCGCGTATGCGTTTCTGATTCTGACTGACGACAAGCTGTTGGCCATGCGGGATCCGCACGGATTGCGCCCGATGGCGCTTGGCCAATTCGAAGGCGCGTATGTGGTTGCATCCGAAACGTGCGCGTTTGATACGATTGGCGCCGAATTCATGCGGGACGTTGAACCGGGCGAAATGCTGATCATCGACAAAAACGGCCTGCGTTCGGAAAAATTCGCATTCTCTTCCAAAACCTCGCTCTGCACCTTTGAGTACATTTATTTTGCGCGTCCGGATTCGGACATTGACGGGGTGAACGTCCACTCCATCCGCAAGAGATTCGGCAAGCTTTTGGCAGAAGAGCATCCGGTGGAGGCGGATGTCGTGATCGGCGTTCCAGAATCCTCCATCTCCGCCGCGATCGGATATGCGGAAGCGACCGGCATTCCTTACGAAATCGGGTTGATCAAAAACAAATATATCGGCCGGACGTTCATCCAGCCGAGCCAGGAACTGCGCGAACGCGGGGTGAAACTGAAGTTGTCGGCCGTTCGCAAAGTGGTGGAAGGAAAACGGGTCGCGCTGATCGACGATTCCATCGTTCGCGGCACCACTTCCAAACGGATTGTCAAAATGCTGCGGGACGCCGGCGCGACGGAAGTGCATCTGCTGATCTCGTCGCCGCCTGTCACACACGCCTGTTTTTACGGGATTGACACGTCGGCGAGAAACGAATTGATCGCCGCGAACAAAACGGTGGATGAAATCCGGGAGTATATCGGGGCGGATTCTTTGCATTACCTGTCGGAAACGGCGATGCTTCGGGCGTTCGGGGAGGAAGACACAACGAATCACAAATTTTGCAACGCTTGCTTTACCGGGCGGTATCCGACCGAGATCTACGAAGACCTCGAAAAACACATGCTGGAAAGGTAGGGGGAAACGTGAGCGAACAGAACCGAACGGGCGCATCGCAGGGAGATCGCGTTGCTCCTTCAGATTCTCAGGGACAATCGCGGTTGGACGCATACGCGCAAGCGGGTGTCAATATCGACGCAGGCAACGAGACGGTTGACCGGATCAAACCGCATGTCGCCCGCACGCTCCGGCCTGAAGTGATTACCGCACTGGGGGGATTTGGCGGCGGTTTTCAACTGGATCCGGACAAATATAAAGAACCGGTTTTGGTATCGGGAACTGACGGGGTTGGCACCAAACTGAAAATCGCTTTTCTGATGGACAAACACGATACGATCGGTATCGACGCGGTTGCCATGTGTGTGAACGACATCCTCGTGATGGGCGCGGAACCCCTGTTTTTCCTGGATTATCTGGCTACGGGAAAGCTCGTTCCCGAGACGGCCGAACAAATCGTCAAAGGCATCGCGGACGGCTGCGTACAGGCCGGTTGTGCGCTGGTGGGCGGCGAGACAGCGGAGATGCCCGGCATGTACGGCGACGGGGAATACGACATTGCGGGCTTTGCCGTCGGAATCGTCGATAAAAGCAAGATGATCGATGGCAGCCGGGTGCGGCCGGGCGACGTACTGATCGGGCTCGGCTCGAACGGGCTGCACTCCAACGGGTACTCGCTGGTTCGCAAGGTCTTCCTTGCAGATCGCGGGTACTCTCTGGATTCGCAGCCCCACGGTCTCGCGCAAACACTCGGGGAAGAGCTTTTGACGCCAACGCGTATTTATGTCAAAAACGGCCTCGCCCTTTGCGGAAAGTTTGATGTTCGCGCAATGGCCCATATCACCGGCGGCGGTTTTCTCGAGAACATTCCGCGGGTGTTGCCGGACGGATGCGCGGCGGAGATCCGGACCGGTTCCTGGCCGGTGCTGCCGATTTTCGAGTTGTTGCAGCGGGAAGGGCAGATCCCGGCAGTCGATATGTATCGCACGTTCAATATGGGGATCGGCCTGGTTGCGGTGGTTCCGGAAGAGCAGGCGGACGATTTTGTCAAGGAAGCCATCAGTCTGGGGGAACGGGCATACCGTATCGGACGAATTGTCGAAGGCAAACGGGAAGTCCGGATTCCCGGAATCGAGGGAACCGTATGAGCGGGCGGGCGGCAGAACAAACCGCAGGAAAGCGAATCGCCGTGTTTGCCTCGGGCAGCGGGAGCAACTTGCAGGTATTGTTGGAACGCGCTGCGGAAGGCAACCTCGGCGGAGGGGAAATCGTGCTGGTGGTGTGCGACAAACCGGAAGCGAAGGCGGTGAACCGGGCGCAGCAGGCGGGGGTTCCGGCACTGGTTGTCGTGCCGAAGGAGTATCCCGACAAAGCCGCTTATGAAGCGCGCATTCTAGCGGAACTCACCGAGAAGCAAGTCGATTTTATCGTACTGGCGGGCTATATGCGGCTGGTGGGGCCGACTCTGCTGGAACCGTATCGCGGCCGCATCCTGAATTTGCATCCTTCGCTGCTTCCGATGTTCCCCGGCAAGGATGCGATTGGACAGGCTTTGGAAGCTTGCGTGAAGCGGACGGGAGTGACCGTCCACTTTGTGGATGAAGGAATGGATACGGGGCCGGTCATCGCCCAAGAAATAGTCATGATTGAAGAGAACGAGACGAGAGAGACGCTAACGGCGAAAATCCACGCGGTGGAGCATCGGCTGTTGCCACGGGTGGTCGCTGATTTTGCAAGGGGTTGGATCACGCTAAACGGGAGAACGGTGGAATATAAAAAACATCATGAACAGTCCCCGTCAAAGTAATTCGGAACCCGAATGCCACTGCGTCATCTTTTGCGGCGGATCGATTCGGAACGCGCGGCGAAGCTTGACGTCAGTTTGGCGGAGGTGTTCGCGTTACTTTGATGGGGATTTGGTTGGGGGGTTTTTTTGCCATGAAACGGGCGTTAATCAGCGTATCGGACAAGACCGGCGTGGTGGAACTGGCGAAAGCGCTTGTCCGGCACGGCGTGGAGGTTGTATCGACCGGAGGAACCGCGAAACTGCTCGAACAAGAGGGCATCCCGGTGACGGGCATTTCGGATGTCACTGGCTTTCCGGAGATTATGGACGGACGGGTGAAAACCCTCCATCCGAACATACACGGCGGTTTATTGGCTGTGAGAAGCAATCCGGAGCATATGCAGGCGATTGAAAGGCTTGGGATCCGGCCGATCGATCTGGTTGTGGTGAACCTCTACCCGTTTAAAGAAACGATTCTCAAACCGGGCGTAACCCATGAGGAAGCCATCGAGAACATCGACATCGGCGGACCTTCCATGCTTCGCGCCGCCGCGAAAAATTACCGCGATGTGATCGTGCTGGTGGACGCTGCCGATTACGGCTTGGTAGTGGAAAGTCTCGACGCGGGACAACCGATTCCGGAAGAAACCCGCCTTGCCCTAGCGGCCAAGGTGTTCCGTCACACCGCCGCCTACGACGCGCTGGTGGCTCAGTACATGACGAGCCAGACAGGGGAAGAGTTCCCGGAAACGATCACGCTGACTTACGAAAAAGCGCAGGATCTCCGGTACGGCGAAAATCCGCACCAAAAAGCGGCGTTCTATCGCGAACCGGCTGCGGGCGCGGACACCATCGCGGGAGCGAAACAACTGCACGGGAAAGAATTGTCCTACAACAACATCAACGATGCCAACGCGGCGCTTTCCATCGTCAAGGAATTCAGGGAACCCGCTGTTGTAGCGGTGAAACACACCAATCCGTGCGGTGTCGGAATTGCGGATACGATCTGCGGGGCTTGGAAGAAAGCGTACGAGGCGGACCCGGTCTCCATCTTTGGCGGCATCATCGCATTGAACCGCCCAGTGGACGTTGAGACCGCCCGGGCAATGTCCGAACTGTTCCTGGAAATTATTCTGGCGCCTGGTTTTGAGCCGGCGGCGTTTGACATTTTGAGCAAAAAGAAAAACCTCAGGCTGCTGGAAGTGGCAGTCGGAGAAGGAGGGGCGGACAGCGCCGCCAAAGGCCCTGACGGCGAACAATCCGCGTCCGCGCTTTCCGTTTCCCGCACCACATTGAAAGTGGAAGGCGGTTTGTTGATTCAAGACCTGGATCGGAAGGCCGTTTCGGAGAACGACTTGCAAGTGGTGACCCGCCGCCAGCCGACGCAGGAAGAATTGAAACAGCTTCTGTTCGGCTGGAAGGTGGTCAAACACGTCAAGTCCAACGCGATCGTGTTGGTGCGCGAGAACCGAACCATCGGCATCGGCGCCGGGCAGATGAACCGGGTCGGAGCCGCCAAAATCGCGATTGAACAGGCGGGCGATCTGGCGAAAGGAGCGGTGCTTGCCTCCGACGCGTTCTTCCCGATGCCCGATACCGTTGAAGAGGCGGGGAAAGCGGGAATCACGGCGATCATTCAGCCGGGCGGTTCCATTAAAGACGCGGAATCCATCGAGGCGGCGGACCGTTTGGGAATTGCGATGGTGTTTACCGGAATCCGGCACTTTAAGCATTAATTTTTTGCCGATTTGCTTGTCGAATTTTTGAATTCGACAAGCAGCGGAGAAATCTGCCAAGATATGACGCGAAATGGCTTGGAAATGCGATAGCCACAAGACAACAAATTGAAAAATAAGGTCTGACCCGTGTTCGCGTTCAAAATCCCGCATCGCGTGACATCGTTTGACAGACGGGAGCGAAAAAGGCGCGTGCGGAAAAAGAAGCGGATGTCAAACACAGGTCAGACCTTGTATGGCTGCAGATGCACAGATACGGCAGGTCAGAACCGCATGCAAACAGGAGGTCAGACCTTGTCTGTCGAAAAAGGAGGGCAATTGTATGAAAGTGCTCGTGATCGGAAGCGGGGGTCGTGAACACGCTCTTGTCTGGAAGCTAGCCCAAAGCCCGCGCGTGCAAAAGGTGTTCTGCGCTCCGGGCAATGCTGGGATCGCGGAACTGGCGGAGTGTGTCGCGATTCCTGCGGATGCGGTCAACCGGTTGGCCGATTTTGCGGAGCGGGAAAAAATCGATCTGACGGTGGTCGGACCGGAAGCGGCCCTTTTGGCGGGTGTGGTGGACGAGTTTGAGCGGCGCGGGCTGCGGATTTTCGGACCGTGCAAAGCGGCCGCCCTGATTGAAGGCAGCAAGGCGTTCGCCAAGGATTTGATGCTGACCAACGGGATTCCCACAGCCAAGTACCGCACTTTCACGGATATGCGAGCCGCTTTGCAATACATTCGGGAACAAGGCGCCCCGATCGTCGTAAAAGCGGATGGTTTGGCGGCGGGAAAAGGCGTGATTGTGGCGCAAACCCTCGCCGAAGCGGAGGATGCCGTCCGGACGATTATGGAAGCGAAGGCGTTTGGCGAGGCGGGAAGCCAGGTGGTGGTCGAAGAGTTTCTTGCGGGCGAAGAAGCGACGGTTATGGCATTTGTGGATGGAACGACGGTGAAACTGATGGTGCCCTCGCAGGATCACAAGCAAGTTTTCGACGGGGACCGCGGCCCGAATACCGGAGGCATGGGAACCTATGCGCCGGTGCCCAAAGTAACCGAAGATCTGTTGCGGGAAGTGGAAGCGGCGATTGTTCGCCCGGCGGTTCAGGCGCTGGCGGCAAAAGGAACGCCGTACAAAGGCGTGCTGTACGCCGGATTGATGCTGACGGCGGAAGGCCCGAAGGTGATTGAGTTTAACGCCCGTTTTGGCGACCCGGAGACGCAGGTTGTGCTGCCTTTGTTGGAGAACGATCTGGTTGACGTGGTGGAGGCGGTGATCGACGGCCGGTTGAACGAAGTGAATCTTTCCTGGAAAAATGGGGCTGCCGTTTGTGTCATTCTTGCGGCCCAAGGATATCCCGGTGCTTACAGGAAGGGTGACGTGATTGAAGGGCTTGACCGGTTGCCGGAACAAGTGGTGGCATTCCATGCGGGAACTGCCGCCGCCAACGGGCGGTTTGTCACAAACGGCGGCCGGGTGTTCGGCATAACCGGCTTTGGGCCCGATTTGAAAGCAGCCAAAGAAGCGGCTTATCGCGGGGTAAAATCCATCCGTTTCGAAGGCATGCACTACCGGACGGATATTTCCGACAAAGCGTTTCGGGAATAGCCAGGCAATTTTTCAAAAACCGCCTTGTAAACCTTCTTCACTTGGAGTAATTTAGAATTGTAAGAAAAAAAGTGTTGCTACTAGGGGTGCCCAAGAGCTTGGGCTGAGAAAGGAACGCGATGAAGTTCCTTGACTCTCGGGACCTGATCTGGATCATACCAGCGTGGGAAAGTAGTTTGGCTTGCATCTTTTCGCGGATAGGCTTGCGATTGCCCGTTTGCGGATTGTCGGCCGGGTCCTGTTTTTGAACGGGACCCGGTTTCTTGTACAGCCAATCCTGCCGTTTTTATCCGGTCATGTCTGCCAAGCTCGGGTCGTTTCCGAAAAAAAGGAGGTAAGGATATGACCAAAAGTTTGCAAGACCGGCCCGCCATCGAGTTGAAGTCCGCTTTTCCGGGGAGCCGCAAAGTGTACGTGCAGGGTTCGCGCCCCGATATTCGGGTTCCGATGCGGGAAATCCAACTGCATCCGTCGACGACTCCGCAGGGAGAGGTTGAAAACGAACCCGTTCGCGTTTACGACACAAGCGGTCCTTATACGGATGCCGCATGTTCCGTCGATATTCGAAAAGGGCTTCCGGCTTTGCGCCGCGGTTGGATTTTGGAACGGGGCGATGTGGAAGAGTATGAGGGGAGGGAAGTCAAACCGGAAGACGATGGGTTGCGGGCAGACGATCCCCGGGCGAACCGCGAGATTTTTCCGGGGCTCAAGCGCCGTCCGCTGCGGGCGAAACCGGGAAAAAACGTGACACAGTTGCACTATGCCCGCCGCGGCATCGTTACGCCGGAGATGGAGTTCATCGCGATACGGGAAGGGGTGTCGCCGGAATTTGTCCGGGAAGAGGTGGCCCGCGGCCGCGCGATCATTCCGGCGAACATCAACCATCCGGAAAGCGAGCCGATGATTATCGGGCGCAATTTTCACGTGAAAGTGAACGCCAATATTGGAAATTCCGCCGTCGCTTCGTCGATTGAAGAGGAAGTCGAGAAGATGACCTGGGCGATTCGCTGGGGCGCGGACACGGTCATGGATCTGTCCACGGGAAAGAACATCCACACTACGCGCGAATGGATCATCCGCAATTCTCCCGTTCCCATCGGAACGGTTCCGATCTATCAAGCCCTGGAAAAAGTGAACGGCGTGGTGGAGGATCTCAGTTGGGAGGTCTATCGCGACACGTTGATCGAACAGGCGGAACAGGGTGTCGATTATTTCACGATTCACGCCGGCGTGCTTTTGCGGTACATCCCGCTGACCGCCAAACGGGTAACCGGCATCGTGTCCCGCGGCGGCTCGATTATGGCGGCGTGGTGCCTCGCCCATCATCAGGAGAACTTCCTGTATACCCACTTTGAAGAGATTTGCGAAATCATGAAAACCTACGATGTGGCCTTCTCGCTGGGAGACGGCTTGCGCCCGGGATCGATCGCCGACGCCAACGACGAGGCCCAATTCGCCGAACTGAAAACGCTGGGCGAACTGACCGAAATCGCTTGGAAACACGACGTTCAGGTGATGATCGAAGGCCCCGGCCATGTTCCGATGCACAAGATTAAAGAAAATGTGGATCTCCAGATGGAAATCTGCCATGAGGCGCCGTTCTATACGTTGGGACCGCTGACGACCGATATCGCGCCAGGTTATGACCACATCACTTCCGCGATCGGCGCGGCGATGATCGGTTGGTACGGCACTGCGATGCTTTGTTACGTGACCCCGAAGGAACACCTGGGCCTTCCGAACAAAAACGACGTTCGCGAAGGAGTGATCGCCTATAAGATTGCGGCGCACGCTGCCGATCTGGCAAAAGGGCATCCTGGCGCCCAAAAACGGGACGACGCCCTCTCCAAGGCACGCTTCGAATTCCGGTGGCGCGACCAGTTCAACCTGTCCCTCGATCCGGAACGGGCAATGGAGTATCATGATGAAACGCTTCCGGCCGAAGGGGCCAAAACGGCGCATTTTTGTTCGATGTGCGGCCCCAAATTCTGCAGCATGAGGATCACGCAGGATATCCGCGAATATGCCGAAACCAAGGGCGTTGACTTTGAGGCGGCGATCGAAGAGGGGCTGAAGGAAAAGGCGAAGGAATTCCGGGAAAGCGGCGGGCAAATTTACCGGTGAGGGAGTACACGGCATGCGACGAGTGCCGGAGATCGGACGGGAGATGGCCGAATGACTGTATTGCTGAATGATGCACCCTTTGGGGTGCTTTCTTTTTTGATTTTCCCCCTTTACAAAACACCCGGCTCGTTGTATTCTAATATTGGAATTGATAATCATTATCATTTAAATTGGAATCATTCCAAACAAACTACATATTCAGGGGGAGAAACGACGTGTTATACAAGAAATGGGCCATTGCAGTATTTGCATCTTCATTGGTTTTAACTGCTTGCGGCGCGAAGCAAGAGGCTGGTAAACCGGCGGAACAGCCGAAACAAGAGGCTCCGAAAGAGCAAAAATCGGCTGCCGACGCACAAGTCAAGGCGTACAAGGAGATGGTTGACGAGCTGGCCAAAGGCAAAGACGGCGGCAAGGTGGATTACGACAAAATCGAAAAGCTCTACAACGATCAGTTCAAGACGTTCGTGCAAGCTCGCGACAGCGAGTTCAAGGAAGAGCTCGACCAGCAAATTTCCAATGCGGTCAAAGCGGGCAAAGACGGTCAGTTGAAATCCGACATCGTCGAGCAAATCGTTAACAAGCTTGGCCAAAAGGCGTTCTTCTTGACTCTCCGCCACGAATTGAAAGAAGCGGAGGAGCATTTCTCCGACAAGACGAAAGCCAAGGAGGAAGTCGAGGAGGCAAAAGCGTACTACAACGGTGTCCTCAAATCCACTGTCGAGAAGCGAGACAAGGCGTATGGAACCCAACTGGCGGCCGCGATTGACGGCGCGTTGCAAGATATGGCCACCGCAATCGAGGGCGGCAACAAACTCGATTTCTCTCTGGCAAAGCAAGTGGTCGACAAGACTTTGATGAAGGCGTTCTATCTTGCGGTTGGCGGCGCGCAAGGGTACGCTTACAAGATTGAGAAGGCGGTACGGGAGGGGAAAGACCCGAAGGCGGAGCAGGCGGAAGGATGGGCTTTCTATCAGTCGCTTTACGGGTACCTTGCGAAATCCGCCAAAGAAGACGCGGAATTCATCCAAAACAAATTCGATCTGAAAACGGCCGCGAAAGACATCAAAGGCGACGAAATCAACAAAGCGTTTGTCCGCGCCTTTGCAAGTGTTGCGAAGGGTGAATACAAGGAATCCTTCGAGAATTTCGGCAAGGACAAAGGAGCTGTCACCGCTTTGGAAGGCGCTCTCTTCATTCAGGTGATCGAGGCGGACGCCAAGAAATTGCTGGGCGAAGCCGAAACCAAGGCGCTGCTTGAAAAAGCGGGCGAACTGGTGAAAGCGGCGAAGGCGAACGACAAGACGAAAGCGGAAGCGCTCTATAAAAAAGAGATCGAACCTGCGTTGGATAAACTCGGAAAAGCAGGAAAATAGTATAAAAAGGGTATCCGGGAAACCGGGTACCCCGTTTGCACACATTCGACCGTAACAGTGGACTCCGCTTGGTTAAGGCGGAGCGGAGGGGTGGCAGCAATGGGAAAGTCAGGGATATGGAAGCGACTGCACAACGGGTTGCTTGGCGCTTTTGTGTTGATATGGGTTGCCGGATGGGTCCCGGCTACGGCAAACGCCTATTCGTACGGGGACCCGAATGAGGAGCCGGTGGCTGAAGCGTACAAAAAAATAGTGGCGAAACTGAACGAAACACCACCCGATTTTGACGGGGCCAAAGCGGTGTTCGAGCCCGTCAAGCAGGAACTCGACATGCACATGGGAACCGAACCGGCGGCATCGGTATTGGCGAACTTAAAGGACAGGAAGAAGGAAAACGTCATTTCCGACATGCAGAAGATCCTGGTTTTGAATATCGCCAGACGGCTCGACAACATCGAAAAAGATTTTCAGAATTACAAGCAAGGCAAGCTGCTGATCGCGAAAGCGAACGCCACGTATGAAGCCCTTTCGCCGGCAGTGAAGCAAAAAGATCCCGCGTTAGATGCCGCGCTGCGGCAGGAGTTCGAGAAAGCGCTGCAATCTTTGGGGAATCCGGGGTTGTTCGGCGTCGGTGTGAAAGAGCCGGATCCGGCCGCCTTCAAAGCCAGCAAAGAAACCATTTTGAAGTCCTTGCAGAAACAAGTCGGGTTGCAGAGTTTGGAGATCGGCCATTTTACGGAAGGCAGCGGTCCCGGCAATGAGAAAAACCGGACCCAACAAGTCGGGACCGATTTTTCCGATGTGAAGAACTGGATTCCGATCGCCATGATTGTGGCCGTCGTCGCGGGAATTGTCGTATTCACGCGAAAGAAGATGCGAAAGTGAGCCGGCGGGAACGGTTGCGGGCAGGAGTCGGCCTTGTCGTCTCGACAGCGGTTGCGGTCGCCATAAGGCTTTTGTTCATCGCCCCGTACCCGACCGGATGGGACGACGTGGATTTTGCGCTTGCCCTTGAGCAGTATGATCTCTCCCGGATGCAGCCGCATTTTCCGGGATATCCGGTCTACATTTTGGTTGCGCACCTGTTTTGGCTATGGCTGCAGGACCCATTTTTGGCGTTGAGCGTATTGTCAGCCGCAGCGAGCGGTTTGACGGTCATTCCGCTCTGGCTGTTGTTTCATAAAATGGGGTCTCCGGCGATTGCCCGGATCACGGTATGGTTATACGCGTTGGCTCCGCTGCCGCTGGTGACCGGCATTCAGCCGATGTCCGAATCGCTCGGCGTGCTTCTGGCCGCCTGGCTCGCGTATTTTTCGTGGAGCGCGGCGGGAGACGGCGGGACCGCACGGGTGGGGAGAAAGCCGGGAAACGGAGCTGCGCGGTGGCTGACGAGTCCGGCCGCATGGTGTTTGCTGGCGGCAGGAATCACGTTGGGGCTGTTGCTTGGAGTTCGCGTCTCCTATTGGGCGCTGTCAGCCCTCTGGTTGTGGGCGGTCGTTCGTGTGTTTCGCACATCCGGGCTCCCGGTGATGCGGCGGCTTGGCCTTGCAGCGGTTTCCGCCGGGGCGGTGGCCGTCACCTGTGCGGTCTGGTTATCGGCCTTGATTGTTTCAACGGGCGGCATCGATTCGTTTCTGGCGGTGGCCGTGTCTTTTACGGGCGGCCATTTCTCCGACTGGGGGGGCGTTTATCATGCCGGCTCAACGTTTTTGGACCGCGCGCTTTTGGCCCGTGCCGGACTTTTTTTCTTCCACCAGATCGGAGCGGCCGGGTTGGGGGCGATCTGGCCGGAAGACGTCAGGTTTGCCGGAATTGACGGCTTCCCGGAAGTGTTTTTGAAAACGGAAGTGTGGCGGTGGATTTCGACGGTTCTGATTGCGGCGGGCGCCGTGGGTCTTGCCGCAGCAAGCGCCATTCGCCTTTTTGCAGCTGGCGGAAGGTTGGGGTTGACGGGTGGCTTTGGTCACCGGCTTCCCGCCGGAAAAGCGGTATTTTTACTGATCTGGATCGTTCCTTATCTGCTTTGGGCGTTTTTTGCGCAGAATGTCGAGAAGCCAAGACACATACTGCCGCTGCTGCCGCCGCTTCTTTATTTGCTGGTGACGGGGCTGTGGCGGCTGGCCGGTTGGGCGGCGCCGCTACACACTGTTTTGCAGCGGCGAATCTTCACGGTTTTGGGAGTTGTCTGGGGGATTGCGATGACTGGCGTTTCGTATCCGCTTTTAAAGGAAGCTCATGCGACCGAATCCCCAATGATGCAACTTGCCCGCTATGTGAAGGCGAATGTTTCGACGGAAAACACTCTGATTTTTACATGGGAAGAACAACGGGTTCTCCACTACGTAAGTCCGGCTCATACCGCGATCCGGTTGCGCAAGTGGGAGGACTTCCGGAAGGAGATTCTGCAGTATCCGGAGCCGCCCGCCCGGATTCTGGCGACAAGCGCGCTGGTTGAGGGGATGGACCGGCCGGTCAAGCAGCTTTTTCGGGAAGTGGCGGTGTTTACAGGAAGTCCCTGGTTATATCCCACTTATCACACAATCACTCTCTACGAAGGTACGCCGGCATTGCATGAAGAATTGCGGAAGGGCAAGGGGGAAACAGCATGGAAATCCAAGCGTTTTTGATCACGTTTCGCGAGGCGTTGGAAGCTTTGTTAATCGTGGGAATTATCACGACGTACTTGAAGCGGGTTCAGCGTCCCGAATTTGTCAAATACGTCTGGTCCGGCGCGGGACTTGCCGTGGCAGCGAGCTTTGCGGTCGCGCTGCTGTTCCAGGTTGTCCTGACCGGGTTTGCCGCGATGGGCAGTGAGATGTATTTGAAAATCGGGATTATGTTTGTCTCCGCTCTCCTCTTGACCCAGATGGTATTCTGGATGGCCAGGCAAAGCCGGGATATCAAAGGAAAAGTCGAAGGCAAACTCGATCGGTTCATCACAGCCGGCAACGTGTTCGGCATGGTCGTTCACTCTTTCCTTGTCGTGCTGCGGGAAGGGGTCGAAACGGTGTTCTTCTTTGCCGCGATCACGGGAGGCAACATCGGAGCCGCCATGCAAGGCTGGGGAGCCGCTACCGGGATTGTGTTGGCGGCGGTTGTCAGCCACTTCTTCTTTAAAGGCACGATGCGGGTTCCGCTGAAAATCTTTTTTAAGGTGACCGGCGCGTTTATTATCCTGATCGCGGCGGGTCTTTTGGTGCAGGGATTCTCCATGATGCAGGACCTGAATCTGGTCGGCAGCGTGATGCCGCACCTTTATGACCTGACCTGGTTGATGCCGGAGCATCCCATCGATTACGAGCACTATGTGCGAGATACCGGCAAAGAGCCGATTTTGTCGGGACAGGTCGGAATTTTCCTGAAGGCGCTGTTCGGCTATTCTGCCAGTCCTTCGCTGGAAGAGGTGCTGCTTTATATCGGGTATTTTGTGGCGCTGTACTTCTTGATCCTTCGCCGTAATGCGCAGTCGGCCGTACAACCTCAAGCGGCGAAGACGGAAGCCGCGGCTCGCGAAGAGCAAACGGCCGACGCGAAGGCGGCGGAAGGACGGCCGGTTGCCGGCAACGCAAAGGTGGCGAAAGAATCGTGAAATCCGCTACCCGGTTCGAAATTCTTGCTGCAAGATGCTGGAACGTGCTGAACGAGGGCAAGACGTTTACTCCTGTATTCGTCTTGTCTGTTTTTCTGGTTGCGAACGGTTTCGCGGTTGACCTGCCGCGTCTCGGAAAAGCGGCGGTTGTCACGCTTCCGCTGTTTCTCTTGTACTACATCTACGACTTCCCCCTGCACCTGCGCTGGTTTTTGCTGCCGCCGCTGGCAGCGTTTGCCGGGCTGTTCGGCCACTGGAACGGCGGTCTGTTGTTGTGGGCGTCAGGTTTGTATGCGTTTTTCACCTTTTTTTTCTGGGGGACACTGTATTACCATCTGCGGATTGGAACGACCTGGTGGAATTTCACGCGGATCTGGAAGTTGTTTCTGAAAAATACGGATTCCACAAGCGGCAATGTGTTCGAGCAGCTTCCGAAAGCGTTTTTGCTGCTGCAGGCGCTGGATTGGAGCTACTTCCGGCTTGGAGCGGGGCGCTGGGACGCGGCCGGGGTGGGCGTGTCCCCATCGCTTGAACCGTTCGCCGTGCCGTACGCCGGCTTCGTTGCGGCGGTCGCCGTTTACAGTTGGTTGGTGCACAAGCTGTTGTTCAATTGGCAACCGCAGGAATATCCGGCCTATACGAAAAGCGTCGGGTTAGCCGCTCCGCTTGCCAAGCGGGTCGTTGTGATCGTCATTGACGGCTGCCGCAAGGAGCGCTTGGAGGAGGCGGATACGCCGTTCCTCGATTATTTGCGAAAAACCGGCGTGTACTACGACTCCATGGAGACGGTTTACCCGGCCCGCACCGTTGTCTGTTTTTCGTCGATGTTTACCGGCACTTATCCGCGCGAACACGGGATTCGGTCGAATATGGTCTGGAAGTTGGGCGTTCGCGTTGAAAGTGTTTTTGACAAATTGAAACAGAATGGGAAAAAAGGAGTCCTGTTCGGATGCGCCCACTTGATCGACGCGTTCGGCGATTATGTCGAAAGCTTTACGGCGGTTGAGAACAACGACATTGTCGACCAGAAGATTATGTCCCGGGCGAAGGAGATCATGAAACGGGAAAATCCGGATCTGATGGTGATCCAAATGATTGCGGTGGATCAGACGGGGCACAGCCGCGGGGTCATGTATCCGGAGTATCTGGAAAAAATCGAAGAGTCGGACCGGCTGATCGAGGATTTTTGCCGGTGGATGGAGCAGGAAGGGTTCATGGACGACACGGTGTTGGTGGTGATGGCCGACCACGGTCAGGGGAACGGAATCGGCGGGCACGGCCACCTCGATGCCGGAGAGCGGTATGTGCCTTTCATCCTGCATGGATCTTGTATCCGGCGGGGAGTGGTCGTCAGAGAACACCGCAGCATTGTCTCCTTGGCACCGACGATCGCCTGTCTGCTGGGGGTTCCGTTCCCGGACAAGTCGCGCGGACCCGTGCTCTTGGAAGCGATTGAGACAGTCAGCAGTGAAGGGGCTACAGCATGAAGAAATTGATGGTGGTCATTCCCGCATGGAACGAAGAAGACTCGATTGCGAACGTGATTCGGAAAGTGCCGAGGGATTTTGATCCCCGGCTGCGGGTGGAAGTCCTTGTTGTCGACGACGGGTCGACGGACCGAACGGTGGCCGTCGCCTGGGAAGCTGGCGCGGATTATGTCGTGTCTTTCCCGAAAAACCGCGGATTGGGCGCCGCCGTGCGGGAAGGGCTGAGGGAAGCTTATCGGCTGGGGACCGATTTTGCCGTGATGATCGATGCGGACGACGAATACCCGGCCGATTATATTCCGCAAGTATTGGCGCCGATCCGGAAAGGAGAGGCCGACTATGTCCTCGCCTCCCGGTTTGCCGGCACGATTCGCGGCATGAAGCTGCACCGGCGGTTGGGCAACTATTTTTTCACTTTGCTGCAAATGCTGATTTTGCGCAGAAAAATCACGGACGGGCAGACCGGGTTTCGCGCTTTTTCGCGGCAAGTTCTGGCGACGATGGATATTATCCACGATTACAACTACGCGCAAGTGATGACGCTGAATATCGTGCGGCAAGGGTATCGCATGGCGGAAGTGCCGATTCCTTATAAAGTGCGGACGACTGGGCGGTCGTTTATCCGCTTCTGGGCGTATCTGGCGAATGTTTTGCCGGCGATTGTGCGGGAGTTGAGACGAAAGCCGGGAAGCGGCCGCCAGGCTGAATTTGAACCCGAAATGCAGGCCTCTTTCAGGGAATAAACTATCCGTTGAAATAGAGTATTGACAATTATCCGAATGCGATGTAAATTGGTAACAACCAAAATTACTTAAAAACAAACCTATTTACTCGGGAATTATTTTTCGAAAAATTGTATCCCCTGGCAAACGCCCGCCATAGAGTGGTATAAGGCACCGGGTGATGAGCCTATGTGAACGGGGGTGCCGTCTTTTTCGGGTAAATGAATAAGTTTTTGTTATTTTCATCATTAAAAATTTTTATAGAGGGAGGGGAGTGCAATGTCGGAAAAGAATCATCAAACGCCGCCGGATGTATGGATTGACCGTATCCGTAACGCCCTCAACAATCTTGAGTACGGTTCCGTTCACATTGTTGTGCATGATTCCCGGATCATGCAGATCGAACGGACGGAAAAGCTGCGCTACCCTCTGGAACGTGTCAATCCGGTTGAAAGTCGTTCTTCCCGGAAAGGGAACAAGTAACTCTTACAAACCAAAAATGGCATGTGCCGATCGGACCACCGAAGGCTCCCGTTATCGTGCAGGATTCCTGCATGACAAGGGGCCTTTTTGCTTTGTTCACAACAACATTGAGAAAGAGGCGAGATTGTTATGACAGTAAAACCTAAAGACCGCAAAAAACCTCGTGTCTACAAATGGATTCAGTTGATGATTACGGGCGGATTGCTAGCCGGACTTGCAGGATGCGGGAGCGGGGGCGGCGCGCCGGCGAGCGGAACCGATTCCGGGGCGAATGCGAATTCAAAAGCCGCTGGCCAAACCGTCGAACTGCTCAATGTTTCCTATGATCCCACGCGGGAACTCTATCAGGAATTCAATAGCGCGTTTGCTAAGTATTGGAAAGACAAGACCGGTCAGACCGTTAACGTCAAACAATCCCACGGCGGATCGGGCAAACAGTCCCGCGCGATTCTCGACGGACTGGAAGCGGATGTGGCGACGCTGGCGCTCGCCTACGATATTGACGAGCTTGCGGCTAACAAGCTAATCCCGGCCGACTGGCAAAAGCGATTGCCGGACAACAGTTCTCCGTATACCTCTACGATTGTGTTCCTGGTTCGCAAAGGAAACCCGAAAGGAATCAAAGATTGGGACGATTTGGTCAAACCGGGCGTGTCGGTTATTACTCCCAATCCGAAGACCTCGGGCGGAGCGCGTTGGAATTACCTGGCGGCCTGGGGGTATGCCCTTAAGAATAACGGCGGCGATGAGAGCAAGGCCAAAGATTTTGTGAGCCGCCTGTATAAAAACGTTCCGGTGCTGGATTCCGGCGCCCGCGGCTCGACGACGACTTTTGCGGAGCGGGGCATCGGCGACGTGCTGATCGCTTGGGAAAACGAGGCATTTCTATCGCTTAAGGAATTTGGAAAAGACAAATTTGAAATCGTGGTGCCGTCTGTCAGTATCCTTGCGGAGCCGCCCGTCGCCGTCGTCGACAAGGTGGTCGACAAACGCGGAACCCGTGCCGTGGCTCAGGCTTATCTTGAATATCTCTATACGGAACAGGGCCAGGAAATCG
The DNA here is from genome assembly GCF_058273125.1 of Effusibacillus sp. SKA8. Lineage (NCBI taxonomy): Bacteria > Bacillati > Bacillota > Bacilli > Caryophanales > Alicyclobacillaceae > Effusibacillus > Effusibacillus sp. SKA8. The sequence goes on from NZ_JBZCSF010000010.1 coordinate 100,485, forward strand.
CCGCCAAAAATTATTATCGTCCGCGCTTGCAATCGGTTGCGGCCAAATATGCCGATCAGTTTCCGAAGCTGAACCTGTTTACGGTCGACGAGGTGTTCGGCGGTTGGCAGAAGGCGCAAAAAACGCATTTTGCCGATGGCGGCGTGTTTGACCAAATCTATCAGAAGTAGTATCAAAAGCAGCGGGACGGTCGGTAAAAGTACACAGGGATACGGACGCTCATAGGGGAGTGATGAAATGGCAAAGATTTTGAAGCGGCACAGTGTCCTGCCCGGATTCGGGTTGGCGATGGGGTTCACCCTGCTTTACCTAAGCCTGATCGTGTTGATTCCGCTCTCCGCGCTCTTTTTTAAGACGTTCTCATTGAGTTGGGACCAATTCCTTGAAATTGTCACGGCACCGCGTGTCGTGGCGTCCTACCGGCTCAGTTTCGGGGCTTCTTTTGCGGCGGCTCTTGTCAATGCGGTGTTCGGGTTGTTGGTGGCTTGGGTTTTGGTTCGTTATCAATTTCCGGGCAAACGCATTATTGACGGGCTCGTCGATTTGCCCTTCGCGTTGCCGACTGCCGTGGCGGGCATTTCTCTAACGGTCGTGTATTCTCAAAACGGCTGGATTGGCCGGTATCTTGAAGCGGTGGGCATCAAGGCGGCTTATGCGCCGCTGGGAGTGATCATAGCGCTTACCTTTATAGGTCTGCCGTTTGTTGTACGAACCGTGCAGCCGGTCATTCAGGAACTTAACAAACAGGTTGAGGAGGCGTCCGCCACCCTGGGAGCCACCCGCTGGCAGACGTTCCTCCGGGTGATACTGCCGCAATTGATTCCGGCGGTACTGACAGGGTTCGCGCTGGCTTTCGCCCGGGCTATCGGCGAATACGGATCGGTCGTCTTTATTTCCGGCAACATGCCGATGCGCACTGAGATTACACCGCTGCTCATTATGACGAAGCTGGAGCAGTATGACTATGCGGGTGCAACCGCGATTGCGGTGGTTATGCTTGTTGTGTCGTTTATACTGTTGCTGCTGATCAATCTGCTGCAATGGCGCAGCGGACGACGCCATCTGGCGGGCTAGGGGGAGGTTGTGTCTGTGCATACTTTTTTGACACAAAATATGTCGACAAGCAACCGTCACCGCAATATGGTTCAGGCGGTGTTCCGTTGGACGTTGATCGGGATCGCGTTAGGATTTCTCGGGGTGTTTCTTGTCGTCCCGCTGGTCACCGTTTTTTCCGAGGCGTTGAAAAAAGGGGTTGCGGCCTATCTTACGGCAATCAGCCAGCCGGAAGCGTTGGCGGCGATACGGCTGACACTTCTGACCGCAGCGATTGCCGTGCCATTAAATCTGATTTTCGGCACAGCCGCCGCTTGGGCGATAGCCAAGTTCGAGTTTCCCGGCAAAAACGTTTTGATTACTCTGATCGACCTGCCTTTTGCCGTATCGCCGGTTATCTCGGGTTTAATCTTTGTGCTTTTGTTCGGCGCGCAGGGACTTTTCGGACCATGGCTGGCAGCCCACGGGATTAAGATCATATTTGCCGTACCGGGAATCGTTCTGGCCACGGTATTTGTGACCTTTCCTTTTGTGGCACGGGAATTGATTCCTCTCATGCAGGCCCAGGGAACCGAAGAAGAAGAGGCTGCAAGAATTCTTGGGGCCAACGGCTGGCAGACGTTTTTTCGCGTTACCCTTCCTAACGTCAAATGGGGATTGTTATATGGCGTGATTCTTTGCAACGCGCGGGCGATGGGGGAATTCGGGGCCGTATCGGTCGTTTCCGGACACATCCGGGGACACACGAACACAATGCCTTTGCATGTGGAAATTCTCTACAATGAATACAATTTTGCGGCTGCGTTTGCGGTGGCTTCATTATTGGCGATATTGGCGCTTGTGACATTGGTTGTCAAGAGTTTGGTCGAATGGAAGTCCCGGCAACTAAACGAGGGAGAAGAACGGACAGCCGCATTGGGAAGCGAGGTAACGACATGAGTATTGAGGTGCGCAATATTACCAAAAAATTCGGTTCGTTTGCCGCCGTTTCGGATATCAATCTGCGGATTGAGACAGGCGAACTGGTGGCATTGCTGGGTCCTTCGGGCTCCGGAAAAACCACTTTGTTGCGGATTATTGCGGGTTTGGAAGAGGCGGACGGAGGACAGATCCTGTTTGACGGGGAAGACGCGACAAGCCGGAGCGTCCGCGACCGGGGAATCGGTTTCGTGTTTCAACATTACGCGTTGTTTCGGCATATGACCGTTTTTGAGAATGTTGCCTTCGGGCTGCGGGTGCGTCCTCGTAAACTACGCCCTTCCAAAGAAGAGATTCGTGCCAAGGTGTGTGAGCTTCTTAAACTGGTACAACTGGAAGAGTTAGCAACACGATATCCTTCGCAGCTTTCCGGCGGCCAATGCCAGCGTGTCGCTTTGGCCCGGGCGCTGGCGATTGAACCCAAAGTGTTGCTGCTTGATGAGCCATTCGGGGCTTTGGACGCGAAGGTTCGCCAGGAATTGCGCGGCTGGCTCCGAAAAATTCACGACGAACTCCACATTACCAGTGTATTTGTCACCCATGACCAGGAAGAAGCGCTGGAAGTGGCGGATCGTGTGGTGGTGATGAATTCGGGCCAGGTGGTGCAGGTCGGCACACCCGAAGAGGTGTATTGTGAGCCGGCTACCCCGTTTGTATTCGATTTTCTGGGCAGAGTCAACCGTTTGGCCGGGCTTGCGCACGGGGGAAAAACGCGGATTGGCGCTCTTGAAGTGGACACACCGGAATTTCGCGATATACAGAATGCGCGAGCGGTTTGTTTTGTGCGGCCCCACGATGTGGAAGTCGCGCGGCAAAATCCGGCACATGCGGCCATCGAAGCCCGAGTCAGGCACATCAACATCGTAGGGCCGACCGTACGGACGATCCTGGAAAGGTGTGATACAGGAGATTGGATTGAGGCCGAAATGAGCGGCGAGAACTATCGCACACTCGATCTCAGGGTGGATGAACCCGTTTTTGTAAAGTTTCGAAAGGTAAAAGTGTTTCTTGAAGGCGGATCCGCACAGCAGTATGCTTCGGGCGGGCCGGAAGATTTCAGCCTGTCCGCATCTGGGATGAATGCGAAAATGAAGATTTCTGAAATTAAGGTTTCTTAGCCCCCGTATCTCGCGTTATTCGCGGGGGAAGGGGGTCTTTCGTTGGAAGGAGGGATTATTTTTGGAACATGTTTTTACGATTCGCAGCGGCAATCTGGAGCTGGCTGCCACCCTGCACGATCCGTGCGCTCCAAGCGGGGGAGACAAGGACAGGAGGCAATACCCGATCGTGGTAATTTGCCACGGTTTTGTCGGAAACCGGATCGGGGTCGACCGTCTGTTTGTCAAGGCGGCCCGGCACCTTGCCGACAACGGATACAGGGTTCTCCGGTTTGACTATGGAGGCTGCGGGGAAAGTACCGGTGATTACGGCGCCGGCGGCATGGACAGTCTGATCGAGCAAACCCGCCATGTTCTCGATTATGCCGTAAGCGTCGAACATGTCGATCCTGAAAGGGTCGTTTTGCTTGGCCACAGTCTGGGCGGGGCCGTGGCATTGCTTACGGCCGCTCAGGACCACCGGGTGAAGTCGCTGGTTTTATGGTCGGCGGTGGCGAATCCCTTTACCGATATTGTCCGTATTGTCGGGGAAAAAAATTATGAGCGGATTCGGCAGACCCAATCTGTCGATTATCGCGGATATTCGCTCACCGGCCGGTTTTTTAGCTCTTTGGCAGAGTATCAACCGCTTATGCAGCTGCGGAATTTTTCCGGGAACGTTCTGCTGGTGCACGGCAGCGACGATCGGGAGGTGCCGGTTGAATACTGTTTCCTCTATCAGCGCGCATTTTGGTTGAGACCCGGCGGAAAATGCGACAAAGAAGTGATTCTTGGCGCCGACCATACATTTTCGTCAGCCAGCCACACAGAGCGTTTGCTGAAGGCTACAAGCAGCTGGCTTGACGCGGATCGGCGAAATGTGGAGTGGACCGACTGGGTGATATAAACTACGGTCAAAATGATAGTTTACCAACAGGGGGAAGGGTGAACTATGAAACCGATTGTCACTGCGGAAGAGGCCGTTGCCAAGGTTTCCGATGGCGATACCATAATGATCGGAGGTTTTTTAAATGGGCCGGAAACTTTGATTGAGGCGCTGGTGCAGGCAAAAGTGAAGAATTTGACGGTCATTAGCAACGATACCTGTTATGAAAATATGGGAATCGGAAAGTTGATCGCAAACCGACAGGTGAAGAAAGTGATTACTTCCCATATCGGAACAAATCCTGAAACGCAGCGACAATTTGCGGCGGGCGAACTTGAAGTCGAAATTGTGCCTCAGGGAACTTTAGTGGAACGTGTTCGAGCAGGCGGATACGGGTTAGGGGGTGTTTTGACCCCCACAGGTCTAGGTACGTTTGTCGCGGAAGGAAAAGAAGTGGTGGAAGTAAACGGAAAGCAATTTTTGCTTGAACTTCCGCTACGAGCCGATGTGGCTTTCGTCCAAGCCAGTATCGCCGACAAAGCGGGAAATTTGTTTCATAGAAAAACCGCAAGAAACTGGAATCCGATTATGGCGACGGCGGCCAATTTGGTCATTGCCGAAGCGGAGACCATCGTGGAGATAGGTGAACTGGAGCCGGATATCGTACATACTCCGGGAATTTTTATCGATTTAATCGTCCCAAAGGAAAGGAGTGGGTCTCGTGAGCAGGGATAGCCGTGTGCTCATTGCCGAGCGTATCGCGAAAGAATTGAAAGACGGTGATCTGGTCAATCTCGGAATCGGTTTGCCGACGCTTGTCGCCAACTATATTCCGCCGGGGACGCGGGTAATTTTGCAATCCGAAAACGGGATGGCCGGGTTGGGGCCTTCGCCGGAACCCGGTGCGGAAGATCCCGATTTGTTTAACGCGGGCGGCAATCCGGTAACGGTTGTGCCCGGCGGCGCTTTTTTCGATACGGCTCTATCGTTCGGAATCATTCGCGGCGGACACGTCGATGTCACGGTATTGGGCGCTCTTCAGGTTGATCAATACGGAAATTTGGCCAACTGGTGCATTCCGGGCAAATTCACTCCGGGGATCGGCGGGGCGATGGATCTTGCGGCCGGGGCCAAAAAGGTGATTGTTGCAACAGAGCATACGACCAAAACCGGGGAACCCAAGATTCTAAAGGAATGCACGCTGCCTTTGACCGGAAAGGGAATTGTGAATTTAATCGTTACCGAACTGGCGGTTTTTGAGCTGACACCGATTGGACTTCATTTGCTGGAGTTGCAACCCGGAGTATCGCTCGCTGAAGTGCGGCGGAAAACCGGCGCTTCGTTTACCGGAGCGGAAGGAATGCGAATCGGGAAGCCGGATGTTGTCCTGCAGGTATAGACCCATTTTTCGAGAAGGGGGAAAGTCATGAACAAGGTAAAAACTCTTCAGGAAGCGGCGGCGCTCATTCCGGACGGGGCAAAATTGGCGCTGGGCGGCAACGCGGTTCACCGGTCTCCGGCTGCTTTTGCCAGGGAGTTGGCCAGACAGAAAAAAAGAGGATTGGAGTTGATAAAAACCGCGGGTGCATATGACGTGGATCTGCTGTGTCTGGCGGAATCGGTATCTGCCGTTCATGCCGGATATATCGGATTTGAGACCATCGGACTGTCTCCGAATTACCGGAAGCAGGTGGAAAAAGGCAGAATCAAAGCGGCCGAACACGCTTGCTACAGTGTCATTGCCGGATTAAGAGCCGCCTCTTACGGAATTCCGTTTCAGCCGATCAATGGGTTTCAAGGCAGCCAACTGCCGGAAACCAGGGGATTTCAACAAATCCCCAATCCGTATGGAGAAGGAGAAGTGGTTTTAATTCCCGCTTTACAACCGGATTTCGCCGTCATTCACGTGCATGAGGCGGACGAACTTGGAAACGGGAGAATTTACGGATCGGTGTTTGAAGATGTTTTGATGGCGCGTGCGGCAAAACAGGTGATTCTTACGACGGAAAAAATTCTTCCTTCGGAGGAGTTCGCTGCAAGGCCGGAGCTAACCGTGATTCCGGGATTTTTAGTCACTGCCGTGGCGGAAGTTCCCGGCGGCGCCCTGCCGGGAAGCTGCCTTCCTTTCTACGACGCAAACTATGAAGCAATTGCCGCATATCTGAAGTTGGAACCGGAGCAGCTTGAAATCCATCTCGGGGAGTTGAGGTAGGAATGGCGGGAAACGCAGGTTATACACCGGCCGATATCATGGTGTTAACGATCGCGAAACTATTGAAAAACGGCGAGAGAGTTTTCCATGGGGTCGCTTCCCCGTTGCCGATGCTGGCTGTCCAGGTTGCCAGGAAGCTGCATGCGCCGGAATTGGTGTATCTCAGCATAGCCGGAGGCGTAAATGCCACGCCGGAGAGTTATCCCCTTCACTCGACCGCGGATTATCGCTTAACGGAAGGAACGGCAAGTTATTTCCCACTGACGGAGATTTTTGACCTGTCGGCACGGGGAGGGCTGGATGTAGCCTTCCTGAGCGGGGTTCAGATTGATGGCAGGGGTAACATCAATATGAGTGTGATCGGGGAATTCGACCGTCCCAAAGTCCGTCTTCCGGGTGGAGCCGGGAGTGCCGTACTGCTACCAACCGTTAAAAGAGCGATCCTATGGAAGAGCAAGCACGATAAGCGGGGCTTTGTCCGGAAGTTGGATTTCACGACCGCTTCCGGCAATGTGGATAAAGTCGTGACTCCGCTCGGGGTTTTTGCGAAAGAGGACGGCCTGCTAAAACTCTGGCGCCTTTTTCCGCACAGTTCATTGCAAGAAGTGCAGGAAAACACGGGATTTGAAATCATCAAATCAAAGGATTTCGCCGTCGCGGATGAACCGGCGGAAAATGAGCTCGACCTGTTAAACCGTCTTGACCCGCAAAAAGTAAGGTTGGTGGAGTTTTAACAACAGGAGGTAGTGAAAATGAAAAATCAGGTTTACCGCAAATCGCTTTTTATTGCCGGTATAGCGGGGCTTGTCGCTCTGTCGGGCTGCAGCCAATCCGCGGCGCCTGTCGATTCAAACAAGCAAATTCAGGGTCAGCAGGATACCGGACAAAAAGCGGCCGGGGATGTGTTTCGGATCGGGTATTTGCCCGCAACCATCGATCTTCTGTATTTCGTGGCCAAGGAAAAAGGCTATTTTACCGAAGAGGGGCTTAATGTGGAGTTGGTTCAGTTCACAAATTCGGGTGAAGGCTTAAACGCCATCAAGGCTGGAAAATTGGATGTAGGTGCGTTTGGGACAGCTGCCCCACTCAGTTTTATCGACAAAGGGGCCGCCGACTTGATGATCATCGGGGGAGCAGGTGGAACCGGCGCGGCGGTCATTTCCCAACCCGAAAAGGAAAATGAATTGAAAGACATTCAAAACTTCAAGGGGAAAAAAGTGGCAACCGTGAAACTGCAAACCGGTGACGCCGTATGGAGAAAAGCGCTGGCAGAGGCCGGACTGGATTGGAAAACGGATGTGCAGGTTGTCGAATTGGATTCACCCAACAACGTTTTGCAGGCTGTTAAAAACAAATCGGTGGATGCTGGCGTAGTCTGGGCTCCCTATATCGAACTGGCAAAGGATCAGGGATTGAAAGTAGTCAAGTATTCTGACGAATACTTCAAGGATCATCCGTGCTGCCGGCAAGTCGCCTTAAACGACAAGCTTCAACGGCGGCGTGAGGATTACGTCAAGTTTATGAAAGGGTTGATTCGCGCGGAAAAATTTTACCGTGAAAACCGCAAAGAAACCGTAGACATTGTTGCAAAATATGTGAAAGTGGATAAACGGATTATCGAGACAGATGCCTATAACGGGAGGATGGTGATCTCAGCTGACCCCAACAAGCATGGGGTGGAAAAATTCTGGGAAGGCATGCAAAAAATCGATTACGTAAAGTCGAAAGAAAGCATCGGCAAGAATATTAACACAGCCTTGTATGAAGAAGCGTTAAACGCACTTGTCAAACAAAATCCGGTGGACGAATTTTACAAGCAACAACAAAAGAAATTTAAGGAAGCCAATTTGTAGGAGACAGCGATGGCGGCGATATCGATTCGAAATGTTTCTTATGCTTACAAGGAATCCAAGGAAATTCACCTTGCCGTAAGCCAAATCAATCTGGAGATCGAAGTGGGAGAGTTTGTAAGTTTGATTGGTCCAAGCGGTTGCGGCAAGAGCACCGTGTTGAACATGTTAGCCGGTCTTTTGCAGCCGACGCAAGGGGAGATCTATTGCAACGGTAAAAAAATAGCGGGGCCGTCCCTGGAGCGGGGGGTCGTTTTTCAAAGTTACTCGCTTTTTCCCTGGATGACCGCGCAGGAGAATGTGGTACTTGCGCTCCGGCAGGTGCGTCCGAATACTCCTTTACCGGAATTGCGAAAGATCGCCGATGGTTTGCTGGAAATGGTAGGACTCACCGGGGCCGGAAAAAAATATCCCGCTCAACTTTCCGGGGGAATGCAGCAACGGGTTGCGCTCGCGCGGATGTTTTCCCTCGATTCTCCGGTATTTCTGATGGATGAGCCTTTTGGAGCCGTAGACGCGGCGATTCGGGCCAATCTTCAGGATTGCTTGCTGAATCTGTGGAACCGGCAGCAAACAAAGAAGACCGTTGTAATGGTGACTCACGATATTGACGAAGCGATCATGCTTTCTGATCGGATTGTAGTCTTTACGCCTGGCCCGGGGAGAATCAAAGAAACGATATCGGTTGGGATTCCCAGGCCTAGAATTCGCAACCATCTGTTTGTGACGCAGCGGTATACGGAACTGAGGGCTCGTTTGCTGGTTCTCCTTCAGAGTGATGGTGCAACAGGGATTGGGGAAAAGGTGGTTTCGTAATGGGGCGGTTTTTGGACGGACGGATATTATTTTCCTTATTCCTGTGGGGAATGGCTGCCGCTTTTGTCAGGTTGTTGCCAAGTGTATCCGGCGGGTCAGAGGAGCGCTTGCTGCGGACTCTTATTGCCGGAAACCTGCTTTTACTATTAGCGGGATTATGGGTCTCCAGAAAAGAGAGTCAACGCTCCAAACAGGTTTTGGCGGATGTATCGATTGTATCCGTGGTTGTCTTCTGCCTTTGGGAGGGATCAACCGAAAAGTGGGGATGGTTAGACCCGTTCTTGTTTCCATCGCCAAGCCGCGTGCTGGATGCCTTTTTGTCCGACAGGGCAGAGTTATTTGTCCACATTGTGGCGTCAACCAAGCTGCTGGTAACGGGATACAGCCCAGCGCTTGCGACCGGCGTCTCACTTGGGCTGATTGCCGGTTGGAATCGAAGAATTCGCGAATTGATTCGTCCGGTTGCCAGCATTGCCAGTCCGATTCCGCCGATTGTTTATGTTCCGTATGCAATTGCCTTGCTGCCTTCCTTCTTCATCTCTTCGGCATTTGTCATTTTTATCGGAGCATTTTGGCCGGTTCTGATGAACACGTTGAACGCGGTTGTTCATATTGAGCGGCGGTTAATCGATTCGGCAAGGACGTTACGACTGTCTCCTGGCACAATGTTTTACCGGGTGCTTTTGCCGGGTGCTCTGCCCGGGATATTCACTGGGGCCGCAATCGGATTGGTGCTTTCGTTTATCTTGCTGACGGCGGCGGAATTGATCGGCGCTACTGCAGGACTGGGGTACTATGTCAAATATTTTACCGATTTTGGTGACTATGCAAGGGTAATTGTCGGGATTCTTGTCATTGGTATTTATGTGACCGCCGTAATGACCATTTTGCAAAGGTTGGAGAGGTATTTTTTGCGCTGGAAACACCAACGATAACAACTTTTCACCGAAAGGGGAAATGGCAATGACAGAGCGAAAATGGGGACTTGAAACAATTTCTGTTCACGGGGGACAGGAGCCGGATCCGACAACCGGATCGCGGGCGGTTCCGATTTACCAGACCACTTCGTATGTGTTCCGCGATACGCAGCACGCGGCAAATCTCTTTGCGCTGCAGGAATTCGGGAATATTTACACGCGTATTATGAATCCGACGCAAGATGTATTTGAAAAAAGGGTTGCCGAACTGGAAGGAGGCGTAGGGGCGCTTGCGACGGCTTCCGGTCAGGCGGCCATCACTTATTCAATCTTGAATATTGCCGGACCCGGGGACGAAATCGTTTCCTCCACCAATCTGTACGGCGGTACCTACAATTTGTTTGCCGTAACGTTGAAAAAACTTGGCATTGATGTGAAATTTGTCGATCCGCGTGATCCGGAGAACTTCCGCCCGGCTGTCACCGGCCGGACCAAGGCTCTGTACGCCGAAACGATCGGAAATCCGCGAATCGATGTCCTGGATATCAAGGCGGTTGCGAAAGTGGCCCACGATGCGGGGGTTCCTTTAATCATAGACAATACGTTTCCTTCCCCCTACCTGTGCCGACCGCTTGAGCACGGTGCCGACATCGTTGTTCACTCGGCCACAAAGTTTATCGGCGGGCATGGCACTTCCATCGGCGGCGTCATCGTGGACGGAGGCACATTCGATTGGACGAACGGCAAATTTCCGGGACTCGTGGAGCCGGATCCGAGCTATCACGGAATTTCCTACACGAAGGCGCTCGGCAACCTTGCGTATATCGTTAAAGCGCGGGTCCAATTGATGCGGGATCTCGGCGCCGCAATTTCACCGTTTAACGCGTTCCAGCTGTTGCAAGGTCTTGAGACATTGCACCTGCGCATGGAACGCCATTCCCGGAACGCGCTGGCTGTGGCCCGATTCCTGGAAAACCATGATCTTGTCAGCTGGGTGAATTATCCGGGACTTGAGTCAAGTCCCTATTACAAGCTGTCCCGCGAGTATCTTCCGAAAGGACAGGGGGCGATTTTAACATTTGGCATCAAGGGCGGACTCGAAGCGGGACGCAAATTTATCGATTCGTTGAAGCTGTTTTCCCATTTGGCCAATGTGGGGGATTCGAAATCGCTTGTGATTCACCCGGCGAGTACCACCCATCAGCAGTTGACGGAAGAGCAGCAGCAGTCCACCGGAGTCACGCCGGATCTGGTCCGCTTGTCGATTGGCACGGAAACGGTTGACGATTTGATCTATGATCTGGATCAAGCGTTAAAGAATAGTCAAAGATAAATGATCCTTGATTCAATTTACAATTCATCGTTTTGCCGACTGGTCAACCGGAGGCTTCTGTCTCTTGCTGCTGCAAGAGCATAGAGGCCTTTTATTTTGTGGATGGGAGGTGAGGGCGACGAAAGGGTTAAACGGAGGAGTGTAGGGAATATCAGTTTCCCAAAGTACCAGAAGGGGAGGAATGTGGAATGCGGCTAAAAAGACACGCAAGGAAACCGATAACGTCGGCAGTGCGGCTGTTCATGGTTGCAGCGGTTGGCCTGTTGACATTATCCGCCGTCTTGGCCGGTTGCGGGACGCAAGGCAAAAGCGCACAGGAGAAACAGACAGCGGATGCTTCGGCATCTGGCGCCCGAGCGAATGACGGAGACAAGCAAAATGTGGTACGAATCGGCTACCAGAAATATGGGACACTCAATATTCTCAAAACCAAAGGGAGCCTGGAACAACGTTTGGCGGAGAAGGGATATTCCGTCCAATGGACATTATTCCCGGCTGGCCCCCAACTGTTGGAAGGGCTGAACGTGGGGAGCATTGACATCGGGCATACGGGAGAAGCCCCGCCCATATTTGCCCAGGCGGCGGGTACCCCGCTGGTGTATGTTGCGGCCGAACCGTCCAGTCCGGAATCGGAAGCCATTCTGGTTCCCAAAAACTCGGCGATTCAAAGCGTTTCGGATTTGAAAGGGAAAAAAGTGGCCCTGAACAAAGGATCGAATGTCCATTATCTACTGGTCAAAGCATTGGAGAAGGCGGGCTTAAAGATCAGTGACATCCACCCGGTCTATCTTCCTCCGGCGGATGCCCGGGCGGCATTTGAACGGGGGAGTGTCGATGCCTGGGTGATCTGGGATCCGTTTTACGCGGCGGCACAGCAGGCAACTGGAGCCCGTGTTCTCTCGGATGGCAAAGACCTGGTGGCAAATCGGGAATTTTATTTGGCGACGCGTTCCTTCGCCCAGAATCATTCCGACATCGTCAAAGCTTTGCTGGATGAAATCGGCAAACTGGACGAATGGGCGAAAAATGATCCGCACGCGGTTGCCGCATTTCTTTCTCCCGAATTGGGAATTGACGTTCCGTCTTTGGAGCGGGCGGCAAAACGCAGGGATTATGGCGTGAAAGCTATTGACGGTCAAGTAATTGCCGAACAGCAAAAAATCGCGGACACCTTCCTGCAGGTCGGACTTATTCCGAAACAGATTCAGGTGAAGGATGCCGTATTGTCGTCCAATCAATAGATTCTAATCAAGAGAAGATTTCAATCAAGAGAGGAGACCGATGAACATGCAAATCTTTTGGTTTTTGCCCACACATGGGGACGGACGTTATTTGGGAACGACAACCGGAGGACGTGCCACAACGTATTCCTATTTTCGCCAAATTGCCGAAGCGGCTGAAACTCTTGGCTATAGCGGAGTTTTGGTGCCGACCGGGCGATCCTGCGAGGATTCATGGATTTTGGCTGCTTCCTTATTGCCTGTGACCCAGCGGCTGCGTTTCCTGGTCGCGGTTCGTCCCGGGGTGCTGCTCCCGTCCGCCGCGGCACGGATGGCAGCGACTTTTGACCGAATTTCAAACGGCCGCTTGCTGATAAATGTGGTTGCGGGAGGCGATCCCGTAGAACTTGCCGGGGATGGAATTTTCCTGGATCATGATGAGCGTTACGAGGCGGCTGACGAATTTCTTAGCGTCTGGAAGGCGCTTTTCAGAGGAGAAGAAGTCGATTTCAACGGCCGGCATCTGCAGGTCAAGGGCGGAAAACTGCTGTTTTCTCCTGTACAACATCCGCATCCTCCGCTGTTCTTCGGGGGGTCGTCACCCGCAGGGCACCAAGTTGCCGCAAAACATGTCGATGTTTACCTGACTTGGGGGGAACCACCGGCGCAAGTGGCGGAGAAGATCGGGGAAGTGCGCCGGTTGGCGGCGGAACAGGGGAGAACGGTACGGTTCGGAATCCGACTGCATGTAATTGTGCGGGAAACGGAACGGGAAGCGTGGGAAGCGGCCGACCGACTGATTCGGTATTTGGATAACGAGACAATCGCTTCGGCGCAGCAGGTTTTCGCCCGGTTTGATTCGGAAGGGCAACGCCGGATGGCCCGGCTGCACAACGGAAGCAGGGAGTCGCTGGAAATCAGTCCGAATTTATGGGCGGGAATCGGTCTTGTCCGCGGCGGAGCCGGTACCGCGCTGGTAGGGGATCCGGAAACGGTAGCGGCGCGGATGCGGGAATACGCCGACCTTGGGATCGAGAAATTCATTCTCTCCGGGTATCCGCATCTTGAAGAGGCGTACCGTGTTGCCGAACTGCTGTTTCCACTGCTGCCGCTCGAAAACGCCCCGACACCCGTCAAGAGCCTCGGGTTGAGCCCGTTTGGCGAAATTGTCGCAAACGATCAATTCCCCAAGCGGAAGGAAGGAGTCGTATGAGCAGGGGAAGGTTTGACGGGCCGTCCGCAAAGCGGCTGCTTCCGTGGGGACTGCCTGTGTTGTTTGTGGTGGTCTGGCAGTTTTTTTCGCAATACGGCTGGATTTCCGCAAGAGTGTTGCCGGCGCCGACAGACGTTTTTCGCGCGGGGGCGGATTTGATTCAATCAGGGGAACTGTTCCGGCACATTTCCATCAGTTTTCAACGGTCGATCCTCGGGTTTCTCATCGGCGGCGGCATCGGTTTGGTGCTGGGGCTGTTGAACGGCATTTTTCCGATCGCCGAAAAACTGTTCGACACCTCGATTCAAATGATCCGAAACATTCCGCACCTCGCCATGATTCCGCTGGTGATCCTGTGGTTTGGAATCGGCGAGGAGGCGAAATTATTCCTTGTCGCATTGGGAGTGCTGTTTCCCATTTATGTGAACACGTTTCACGGCATCCGGTCGGTTGATCCGAAACTGATCGAGATGGGAAGAGTCTACGGGCTGAATGCGGGGGCGCTGTTTTGGCAGGTGATTCTGCCGGGGGCTTTGCCGTCGATTTTGGTAGGCGTGCGCTTCTCGCTCGGAATCATGTGGCTGACTCTGATCGTGGCGGAAACGATTTCGGCGGATGCGGGAATCGGTTATATGGCAATGAATGCCAGGGAATTTATGCAAACGGATGTTGTGGTTTTAAGCATTTTGCTGTATGCCTTATTCGGGAAGCTGGCGGACACGGCGGCTAAAGTTTTGGAGAGAAGATGGCTGAAATGGAATCCCGGCTATCAGATTTCGTAATTTGCTGGATTGATGCGGTACAACGGAAACCGGCGATATCGCGGGCGGGTTTGCTTTGAGAGGGGGTTTTTTATGGTGAAGCCTGCCGTTTACGGAACGCATTTGAAGCTTCAGAGCGTAAAAAAGGCTTTCGATTCCAAGGAAGTTTTGCGCGGAGTGGACATGGAAGTGAAGCCCGGGGAGTTTGTGGCGATCATTGGGCGCAGCGGCTGCGGCAAAAGTACATTGTTGCGGTTAATCGGCGGATTGGAGTCTGCAACCAAAGGGACAATTCTGGCAAACGGAGAATCGATTCGGGGGCTCAATCCGACCGCGCGGGTGATGTTCCAGGATGCACGTCTCCTGCCCTGGAGGAGCGTATTGGAGAATGTCGGACTTGGATTGAAGGGCGACTGGCGCGAAAAGGCGAAGCAGGCTCTGGTGCAGGTGGGACTGGCAGACCGGGCCCGGGACTGGCCCGGCGTCCTGTCCGGCGGGCAATGCCAGCGTGTGGCGCTGGCGAGAGCGCTGGTAAGTGAGCCCCGTCTCCTTTTGCTTGATGAGCCCCTTGGCGCATTGGACGCTCTTACTCGAATCGAGATGCAGCGGTTGATCGAGCGTCTTTGGCAGGAACAAAAATTTACATCGCTGCTGGTGACCCATGATGTGGAAGAAGCGGTGGCCCTGGCCGACCGGGTGATTCTGATCGAAGAAGGTATCATTGCGACGGATCTTCCCATCGGGCTGCCGCGTCCCCGGCAGCGCGGCAGCGCGGCGTTTGCCGCGATTGTCGGCAAAATCCTGGAACGGGTGATGGGAAAAGAGGAAAGGCTTACGGCTTCCGCGTATGCGGCGGGAGAGTAAAAACCGTCCTCCGGAAAGTGCCGGATTTTGCAAAAGCTTGACATCGTCTGGACGATTGAATACGATTCTTATATCAGAACGGGAAGGTACACCCTTAATATCATGGATGACGTACTCCGCGCCCACGGCACGGGGGCGGCGCTCTTAACCGGGCGTCCATGATTGTAAGGGTGGTTTCTTTTTGGGTAGGAGGATGCGGCATGTATCGTCAGCAACTGGTGGAACAGTTGAAATCGTTTGTAGCGCTGGATGAATCGAAGATCCAAGACTTGATCGAGATTCCGAAGGATGAGTCGCATGGGGACTTGGCGTTTCCGTGTTTTCAACTGGCCAAGGAATCTCGCAAGGCGCCCCATTTGATTGCAGCCGAGTTGGCGGACAAGGTGAACGGGGGTCTGCTGCCCGTTTTTGCAAAAGCGGTCGCGGCAGGCGGCTATCTGAACTTCTTTCTAAAACGGGAAGCGGTGATTCGCGACGTCCTGTCTTCGATTGCCCGGGCCGGCGATACGTACGGGGATTCGAACGAGGGGCAAGGCTTGAAAGTTGCGATCGACATGTCTTCGGTGAATATCGCCAAACCGTTTGCCATTCACCATTTGCGCTCGACCATGATCGGAAACGCGATCGCGAACATTCTCAAAAGCCAGGGGTACCATGTGATCAAAATCAATCATCTCGGCGACTGGGGGACCTCTTTCGGCAAGTTGATCGTCGCCTACCGGTATTGGGGCCATGAGTACGATCTTTCCGACAACGCAGTACGGCAATTGCTTGCGCTCTACGTTCGCTTCAACCAGGAGGCGGAGCGGCGGCCGGAGTTGGAGGACGAGGCGCGGGCCGCTTTTAAGGCGCTGGAGGACGGAGAAGAGGAAGCGGTCGCTCTCTGGAAAAGATTCATTGAAATCTCGCTTGCCGAATTTGAAAAAACGTATCGTTTGTTAAATGTGGAGTTTGACAGCTACAAAGGGGAAAGCTTCTATAATGACAAGATGGACGCGGTGGAAGAAGAGCTTCGTGCAAAAGGCCTGCTGCAAACCAGCGAAGGAGCCGAGATCGTGGACTTGTCCGCTTACGACATGCCGCCTTGTCTGATCCGGAAGTCGGACGGCGCGACTCTTTACGCGACGCGCGACCTTGCGGCGGCGTTGTACCGGAAACGCGTGCTTGGGGCGGACCGGTTGGTTTACGTGGTGGGCGCCGAGCAGAAACTCCATTTTCGCCAAGTATTTAAAGTGCTGGAATTGATGGGCAACGAATGGGCGGCGACCGATTGCATCCATGTTCCGTTTGGCACCATGTTTGTTGACGGGCAGCGCTTGTCCTCGCGGAAAGGGCAAGTGGTGTTTCTGGAAGATGTGCTGCGGAAAGCGGTCGAAGTGGCAAGAGGGATCATTGAAGAAAAGAACCCGAATCTGCCGAACAAAGAGGAAGTGGCGGAAGCGGTCGGGGTCGGCGCGATCATTTTCAACGATTTGAAAAACAACCGCGTCAACGACGTCAATTTTGTCTGGGATGAGGCGCTCAATTTCGACGGAGAAACCGGGCCGTACGTACAGTATACGTATGCGCGTTTGTCGAGCCTGCTGCGCAAAGGAGAATATGATCCGCAGTCTTTTGAACAGCTTTCCGACGCAAACGCCATCGACGGCGAGGTGGACTGGTCGCTGGTGAAACTGCTGGGGCGTTTCCCGAACGCGATGGATCGGGCGAAAGAACAGTACGACCCATCTGTTGTCGCCAAATATGTGATTGACGTGTGCCAGCTTTTTAACCGGTACTACAATACGACTCGCATTCTCGAAGGGGATCGGGACGAAATCGTGCAAAAATTGGCTTTGGCGTACGCGACGCGGACAGTTATCGGGAAATGTCTGCGCTTGCTCGGCCTGCGTTCGATGGAGACCATCTGATGGTCAGGTTTCGTCAGGGCACTTGGATGATTCCGAAGCGCCGGTTACTTTTGGAGGATGCGGATAACGTCCGTTTCAGTTAAGGAGGAGGCAATGAGCCGTCTATTAGCCAGTCTGCTGGTGTTGGCGGGAGCAACGAGTTACGGTTTGTTGAGTCCCTTGGTGAAAATGGCTTACGATGCGGGATTTACCCCACAGGACGTGACAAGCAGCCAATTCGCGTTCGCACTGCTGGTGCTGGCCGGGTTGGCCTCTTTTCAATGGAGGACGGTCAAAAAGTTAACCCGTGCGGACGTGCGATTGTTGTCGACGCTGGGGATTTTATCCACGGTTGCGACTGTCTTTTATTATTTGTCTCTACATTATTTGCCGGCCTCTCTGGCAATTGTTCTGCTGTTTCAATTTGCTTGGATCGTTATGGCAATCGACTATGCGGTGAAGCGCAAAAAACCGTCTTCCGCAAAATGGCTGTCTCTGCTTATGGTGGTGCTGGGAACCCTGTTTTCGGTCAATATATTTAAAACCGAGTGGAATCAAGTGTCGGCGATCGGTTTGCTGCTAGGGCTGTTGTCTGCGGTCGCATACAGCGCGTTTTTATATTGGAACGAAAAAGTCAAAAGCCGGGCGCCGGCTGTCATGAATTCGCTGGTGATCTCGGCTGCGTCCGTGGTTTCGATTTTTGTCGTGTTCCCCCCAAAGTTTCTTTGGAATGGTGCGCTTGCCGGGGGATTATGGATATGGGCTTTGATGATCGGGTGTCTTGGGCAAGTGATACCGCCGATCCTGTTCAGCAAAGGAATTCCGGTTGTCGGTGGAGCGTTGGCCGGGATCCTCGCCTTGATCGAACTGCCTGTTGCCGTAATTGCGGCCGCACTGATGTTGAATGAAGCGGTCGGTTGGGTTCAATGGGTGGGAATTGTTTTTATTCTATCCGGAATCGTAGTGGCTGAATTGCGGGATAATACTTGGAGGCTTACCACAAAAAAACGCATAAGCTCGTGAATGAGCAGCTTATTCTTAGGCCTCTTTGCTTTTTGCTATGTTTTTGTTCGGAAATTAACCGATAAATGAATTGAGAAACTTTTTGACGGGTGGTAATATAACATC
>NZ_JBZCSF010000011.1:0-114582 GCF_058273125.1 Effusibacillus sp. SKA8
GTTGTTTTTAGCAAAGGGGATGGGAAACAAGAAGTTCGGAACAGCCTTGTATCGGCGGGATAAACGGGAGCCAGAATCGCGGAATAATCGCCTGACATCACGGTGCCAACACGGTGCCAACCGATGCTTCCCTTTGGAGACGAGGAATGGTATACTTCCATGAGAAAAAACTGCCAGATTGGATCAACGACTCGTATAGACGACACAGACATGATGTCTTCAAAACTGGGGGATTTTTCGTGAAACGTAACCGTACCCGCGTTCCGCCATCCGCTTCTTGGTTACGCGACGTCATTCTTGTTACAATCGGCGCTTTCCTCACGGCGGTTGCGGTCAACTGGGTGTTTGTTCCCGATCAAATCGTGACCGGCGGTTTGACCGGGATCGGAATTCTGTTGGAGTACGTGTCCGGCATCCCTATCTCGGTGACCACCCTTGTTTTGAACGTTCCTTTGTTTCTTGTTGGATGGAAAATATTAGGAGGACGCGCATTCGGCTTTAAAACCTTATACGGATTTACAGTGTTGGCGGGTTGGATTCAATTGACAACTCCTCTGCGGCAGACTCCGCTAACGAACGAGCCTTTGTTAGCCTGCATCTACGGGGGAGTGTTGCTTGGCGCCGGGCTTGGGATCGTATTTAGGGGTCGGGCCACGACAGGCGGAACCGATTTGCTGGCCCGGTTGGTTCAAAAAATGACCGGCCTCTCTCCCGGTGTTTTGCTGTTGCTGATTGACGGCATTATTATTGCATCGGCGGCTGTTATTTTTAATGTGGAACGCATTTTGTATGCGTTAGTCAGCCTGTTTGTCACGGGCAAAACGATCGATTTTGTGCAGGAAGGGTTGGCGCGTTCCAAAGTTGCGTATATTATCTCGTCCCGAAATGACCAAATTAAAAGGGAAATCTTGCATACGCTGGATCGCGGAGTGACCCAGTTGGAGGCTGTCGGCGGTTATACCGGGGAAGAGCGGAGAATTCTTCTCTGTGTGGTCGATCAGTCGGAAGTTTCCAACTTAAAAGAATTGGTTCGCTCCATTGATCATCACGCGTTTGTGATTGTATCAGACGCGCATGAAGTGTTGGGAGAAGGATTCCGGCTTCCAACCGTTTAGAAAACTTACATACGAAGCAACGATGCTGCCGTGAACTCCAAAGATTATGACGGAAGGAGAAAAACGAATGACTGTCAATCAAACTGTAAATCAACTTGCAATTAATACCATTCGGACCCTTTCTATTGATGCGATAGAAAAAGCGAACTCTGGACACCCCGGTATGCCCATGGGTGCAGCGCCTATGGCGTACGTGCTGTGGACCCGTTTTATGCGACACAACCCTGCAAATCCGTCCTGGTTTAACCGCGACCGCTTTATACTTTCCGCCGGTCACGGTTCCATGTTGCTGTACAGCTTACTCCATCTGTGCGGATACGGCGTATCCATGGAGGATTTGAAGAATTTCCGCCAATGGGGAAGCCGTACGCCGGGACATCCCGAATACGGTCACACGCCGGGAGTGGAAGCGACCACCGGGCCGCTGGGGCAAGGCATTGCAATGGCGGTCGGAATGGCGATGGCGGAACGTCATCTGGCGGCTGTCTACAATCGGGACGGACATCAATTGATCGATCATTTTACATACACCATTTGCGGCGACGGCGACTTGATGGAGGGGGTTTCTGCGGAAGCCGCTTCCTTGGCGGGCCATTTGAAACTTGGCCGTTTGATCGTCTTGTACGATTCAAACGACATATCGCTCGACGGCGAATTGAACCTGTCTTTCACTGAAAATGTCGGCAAACGTTTTGAAGCGTACGGCTGGCAGGTGCTGAGAGTCGAAAACGGCAACGATTTGCAGGAAATTGAACAGGCGATCGCCAAAGCGCAGCAAGACACCGAGCGGCCGACGTTGATCGAAGTTCGCACGACCATCGGGTTCGGCAGTCCGAACAGAGCCGGCACATCCTCCGTACATGGTGCGCCTCTCGGTCAAGAGGAAACGAAACTGACGAAGCAATCCTACGATTGGCCGCACGAACCGTTTTATGTTCCAGATGAAGTGCGGGAACACTTTGCGAAAGTAAAAGAAGCCGGCCAAAAGGCGGAGGCGGAATGGCAGGATCGCTTGGTCCGTTATAACAAAGAGTTTCCCGATTTGGCAAAACAGCTTGAAAGCGCGATCCGGAACGAACTTCCGGCGGGTTGGGACTCGAATTTGCCGAAATTTACGCCTGACAACGGCAAGGTGGCGACCCGTGACGCTTCGGGGAAAGTATTAAACGCAATCGCGAAAGAAGTTCCTTTCTTCCTTGGAGGATCGGCGGATTTGGCGTCCTCGAACAAAACCCTGCTGAAAGCGGAAGGGAATTTTGCCGCGTCGGATTACAGCGGCCGCAATATTTGGTTTGGCGTTCGCGAACACGCCATGGGCGCCATTCTCAACGGCATGATGCTGCACGGGGGAGTTCGGGTATACGGAGGAACGTTCTTCGTATTCTCCGATTACCTGCGTCCGGCAATGAGATTGTCCGCTTTGATGAAGCAACCCGTGATCTATGTGTTGACACACGACAGTATTGCGGTCGGGGAAGACGGGCCGACCCACCAACCGATCGAACACCTGCCCGCTTTGCGCGTGATTCCGGATATGATCGTTTTCCGGCCGGCGGATGCGAACGAAACGGTTGCGGCATATCGTTACGCGCTGGCGGAAAGCGAAGGTCCGGTGTCTATCGTGCTGTCTCGCCAAGGGTTGCCCGTGTTGGAGGGAACGGTCGAGAATGTGATTGAAAATGTCGCTCGCGGCGCTTACGTGATTTCGGATGCCGCGGCCCAACCGCAAGTGATCCTAATCGCCACCGGGTCCGAAGTCAATCTCGCCTTGAAAGCCCAAAAAAAACTGTCCGAAAAAGGAGTCTCCGCACGGGTTGTCAGCATGCCAAGCTGGGAGCTGTTTGAAAAACAGCCGCAGGCATACAAAGATCAGGTGCTGCCGCCGAACGTAAAAGCACGCGTGGCGATTGAGATGGCTCATCCGCTGGGATGGGAGCGGTATGTGGGAGAACAAGGCGCGGTAATCGGCATCGACCGGTTTGGCGCTTCCGCTCCCGGCGACAAAGTGATCGAGGAATACGGATTCACGGTTGCCAACGTACTTGCTGCCGTTGACAGAGTGCTTAAGAAATGACAAATAAAAATGTCTGTGTTCACAAATCTGTCAATCTCTCCTTTTTGGAATGGTGGTAAGATGAAAGTTAGGTAAAGGAGGATGACAGTAATGAAAAAAATGGCAACATTAACGGGGATCGCTGTTGTATCCCTCGGCATTCTGGCCGGCTGCGGCGGGGGAAAGCCTTCTTCCAGCGCTCCTGCGCCGTCCAACAACAGCCAATCTTCTTCTGGACAATCTTCGTCTTCGAACTCCGCCGCCTCCGGCAGCGCAAAAGAAGTGAAGGTTGTAGGCTCCAATTGGAAAATTGACGTAACACAACCCGAAATCAAAGCCGGCGACAAGGTGAAACTGGTCTTCTCCAGTAAAGAAGGCGTCCACGGCTATACGATTAAAGACACCAGCGTCAAGACAGATCCTGTAACCGGTTCCGACAAAGTGGTGGAATGGACACCCGACAAACCGGGCGAATATGAAGTGTTCTGCAACATGGTATGCGGTCCGACCGACAAACATGAAGGCATGAAGAGTAAAATCGTCGTAAAGTAAGATATAAGCAGGGCCCTCGATTTCGATCGGGGGTTTTTGCATTTTTACTGGCAAGTGCAAAAGTTCCCATCATTGAACACAGAACCGAATTGACACCAAATCGACAAAACTTGAATCCCAAAATAGCCCGATCGAGCTATTACCGAATAAGATTGGTTTGGAGTAGAGTAAAATAGACAAGACATCAAAATCAATACGGATGGTGGCAAAAGGATATGCCGAAACTTTACAAACCACATCAGGAGGGTATGAGATGAGCAAAGCAAAATCTCTTTTAATGGCTGTTGCACTGGGGGTTGTGTTAAGTGCCACCGGTTGCGCTTCCGGGCAGAAGGGCGCGGGGGATCAAGGCGCAGCCCAACCGGCCCCGTCTGACAAGCCGCCTGCCGCATACAGCAAAAATTGTGCCGCTTGTCACGGAAACTCGCTGGAAGGCGGTATGGGTCCCAATTTGACCAAAGTCGGGTCCAGGCTGTCGCAAGAGCAGATCCAAACAAAAATTAAACAGGGTGGAACGACAGGAATGCCCGCTTACGAGAAAGTCTTGACGAGCGAAGAAATTAACTCGCTTGCGTCGTGGCTGGCCTCCAAAAAATAAAAACGTTCGGGCGCCGCTTGTTTTATCCGTTGCTGCGGATAAAGCGGGCGGTTTCTTTATGTCCGTAATTGTCCGTAATTGTTGTTGAAATATTATACATAGACACGTATAATAATTCATTATATCGTTTATACACGACACTTTTGCCGGGAGTCGGGGGGGGGAAGAAAATGATTCGTGCCGCAGTTGTGGGAGCATCAGGATATACGGGCATCGAACTGCTCAGGCTGTTGCACCGCCATCCGCACGTTGAAGTGACGTGCATGACAGGCGACTCGTCAGTCGGCAAACAGATTCGGGAGATCTACCCTCATTTGCAGGGGATGTACGACAAGACGGTGGAAGCGGCTGACCCGGACGTGATAGCGGAGCGGGCGGATGTGGTGTTTATCGCACTTCCGAGCGGACACGCAGCCGGGATTGTGCCGGATCTGTTGAAAAATGGCTTGCGTGTGATCGATCTTGGCGGAGACTTGCGGCTGCCCGCAGATCTGTACGAGACGTGGTACAAGAAGACGCCGGTGCCGGAAAAACTGCAAAGACAAGCGGTCTACGGACTTTCCGAATGGTGGCGGGAAGAAATTCAACACGCTCAACTGATCGCCAATCCGGGCTGTTATCCGACCGCTACGCTGCTTGCCCTGCTGCCGTTGGCAAAAGCAGGCGCAATCGAGTTGGATTCGATCGTCGTCGACGCAAAGTCCGGCGTATCGGGGGCAGGCCGGTCGGCGTCGGTGGGTTCCCTTTTTGCCGAAGTGAATGAAAACTTCAAGGCGTATCGGGTCAATGAGCACCAGCACACGCCGGAAATCGAACGGCAGTTGTCCCGGGTGGCGGGAAAAAATGTGGTGATGACGTTCACTCCCCATTTGGTGCCAATGACAAGGGGAATTCTTGCGACCTGTTACGCAAAGGTTACCGAAGGCTGGAGCCAATCCCGGCTTTTGGACTTGTATCGTGAAACCTATGCAGGCAAGCCGTTTGTCCGGATTCGGCCGGAAGGGAATTATCCGCAAACCAAGGAAGTAAGCGGATCGAATTTTTGCGACATTGGATTGTCGCTTGACGGGCGGACCGGGCGGCTGACGGTGCTGGCGGCGATCGATAACTTGGTCAAGGGGGCTTCCGGCCAGGCGATACAGAACCTAAACATCATGAGCGGCCTGGAGGAGACAGCCGGCCTGGCTGTAGCGCCTTTGTATCCGTGAAGCGACAGCGGGAGAGCGGCTGTAGCGGAAGGATACAATGTAAGCGATTAGCGGTTGCGTTGTGCATGTGTGGATGAGTGATGCCCGGGTCGACGAAAGGAGATAGTATGCAGAAGATGAAACACAAAATTCGGGTCCTCGCACAAGGCGGCGTCACGTCGCCAAAGGGATACAGGGCGGCGGGCGTTTCCGCCGGCGTAAAGAACGGCCGGAAAGAGAAAAAAGACGTGGCCGTTCTGGTATCGGAAGTTCCCGCTGCTGCGGCGGGCGTCTATACGACGAGTGCGGTGCAGGCGGCACCGGTCCTGGTGACAAAAGAAACTTTGGCAAAAACGGGCTTGCTGCAAGCCGTCGTCGTAAACTCCGGGAACGCCAACGCGTGCACGGGCGAGCAAGGCCTGCAGGATGCGAAGGAGATGCGGAAGTTAACGGCGGAAGCGCTCGGAATTGAGCAAGACCTCGTCGGCGTCGCTTCGACCGGCGTCATCGGCGTGTTGATGCCGATGGATCGCATCGCGGCAGGCATTGCGGAAGCCAGTGGCAGTGTAAGCGTAGAGGGTGGCGCGGATTTTGCGGAAGCGATCATGACGACCGATTTGGTAAAAAAAGAGATTGCCGTCGAACTGGAAATCGGCGGTCATTTGGTGACCGTCGGCGGAGCCGCGAAAGGGTCGGGCATGATCCATCCGAATATGGCGACGATGCTCGGTTTCATTACAACGGACGCGGCGGTTGACGGACCGGCGCTGCAGTACGCGCTGCGGCGGGTGACAAGCCGGACGTTTAACCGGATCACGGTGGACGGAGATACCAGCACGAACGATATGGTGTTGGCGCTCGCAAACGGGATGACGGGCAACGACAGACTGGCTCCCGCACACGAAGAATGGCCGGTTTTTGTCGAGGCGCTGGAATATGTGGCGCTGTATTTGGCAAAAGCGATTGCTCGGGACGGGGAAGGTGCGACACGGCTGATTGAGGTTGAGGTCACAGGCGCCCGGACGGAAGAAGACGCGGAAAAAGCTGCCAAGACGATCGTCGGTTCCAGTCTGGTCAAAACGGCGGTTTTCGGCGCCGACGCCAACTGGGGACGGTTGATGGCGGCGGTTGGACGCTCCGGCGCCTTTCTGGATCCGAACCGTGTGGATATCTGGATCGGAGAAGTCCAGGTTGCGTCAAACGGGCTCGGCCTGCCGTTTGACGAAACGGCGGCAACACACGAGTTGGAAAAAGACCCGGTAGTTTTCAAAGTGAATTTGAACGTCGGCGACGCGCAGGCGACCGCCTTCGGATGCGATCTTACCTATGAATATGTAAAGATCAACGGCAGTTACCGGACATGACTGCAGGATGCCTATACAAACGGGAAACGCAGGAACTTCGGCAGGAGTCAACATAAATTTTCCAACTGTCAACCTGTAACAGGGAGCGGCAGGCCGGAAGAGGACAAGAGCGGGAGGAAACGGCATGACGACAGAGTGGACAGCGAAGGCGTCGGTTTTGATCGAAGCCTTGCCCTATATCCAGCGGTTCGCTGGCAAAACGATGGTGATCAAATACGGCGGTTCTGCGATGGGCGGCCCGTTTGAACAGGTGATTCTCGACATCATTTGGTTAAAACAAGCGGGAATCCGCCCGGTTGTGGTGCACGGCGGCGGCAAGGAAATATCTGGAATGCTCAGCCGTCTGCAGATCGAATCCCGCTTTGTTGACGGACTCCGCGTGACGGATGAGGAGACGATGAACGTTGTTGAGATGGTGCTGAGCGGCAGCGTCAACAAGCGGATTGCGGCGACTTTTTACAAAAACGGGGTCGCGGCGGTCGGGTTGACCGGTGTTGACGGCGGGCTTTTGAAAGTGAAACAAAAGCGCAAAGAACTGGGGCTTGTCGGGGAGGTCGTCAGCGTCAACGGCGCTCTGATCGAACAGTTGCTGGATGCCGGAGTCGTACCGATTGTCGCGCCGATTGGAGTGGACGAAAACGGAGTACGCTACAACGTGAACGCCGATTCGGTCGCAGGCGCGATCGCGGGTGCCCTGCATGCGGAAAAACTCGTTTTGTTGACCGATGTTCCGGGCATTATGCGCGATACGCCGACGGGCAAACAAATTCTCAACCAGGTCACGCCTGCCGAGATTCATCAATTAATCGGGGAAGGGCAGATTACCGGCGGAATGGTGCCGAAAGTGGAAGCGTGTCTGCAAGCGTTGGCGGCCGGCGCCAAGCATGTTCACATTTTGAACGGGGAAGAGCCCCACGCTTTGCTGCTCGAAGTCTTTACGGATCAAGGGATCGGTACGATGGTGATCGGAGGGGAGTCCGCGTGAACGGGGCGAACAGTGCGAATCATGTGATGCAAACTTACGGGCGTTGGCCTGTAACGATGGTCAGGGGCGAAGGCGTCTGGCTGTATGATTCGGAAGGAAAAAAATATCTCGATTTTACGGCGGGGATTGCGGTCACCGGACTGGGCCACGCGCATCCGGAGATTGCCAAAGTGATTGCGGAGCAGGCGGCCACCTTGCTGCATTGCTCGAACCTCTATCACATTCCCAGTCAGATTGAGCTGGCCAACAAATTGACGGAATTGTCCTGCTGCGACAAGGTGTTTTTCTGCAATTCGGGGGCGGAAGCGATCGAAGGCTCGATCAAGATGGCGCGCCGCTACGCTTATGAAAAATTCGGCGCGGGGAGACACGAAATCATCACATTCCAACACTCTTTTCACGGCCGGACAATGGGCGCGTTGACCGCCACTTGCCAGACGAAATACCAGGAAGGATTCGGGCCGCTGGTTCCCGGTTTTCACTATGCGGAGCCGGGGAACCTGGAATCGGTGAAGTCTTTGCTTTCCGGGAACACCTGTGCGATTTTGCTGGAGCCGGTGCAGGGGGAGGGAGGGGTGCGGCCTTTCGGCAAAGAGTTCCTACAGGCTCTCCGCACGCTTTGCGATGAGAACGGAATTCTTCTGATTTTGGATGAAGTGCAGACCGGTGTGGGACGCACCGGCACATTTTTCGCGTATGAGCAGTTTGGAATCGAACCGGACATTGTCGCACTGGCCAAAGGTTTGGCCAATGGGGTGCCGATCGGTGCCGTATTGGCGAAACAGCATGTGGCCGGCGTGATGGTGCCGGGCACGCACGCGAGTACGTTCGGCGGGAATCCGCTGGCAACGGCCGCGGGCGTGGCGACCATCGAGATCCTGCTGCGGGACGGAATCATGGAAAATGTGAAGCGCATGAGCGCGTATCTCGTTGAACAACTGCAAAAATTGGTTGACAAGTATCCGGTCGCGCAAGAGGTGCGCGGCATGGGACTGCTGGTCGGATTGTCGCTCGACCGGCCGGCGGGCGATGTGATCAAGTCCTGTCTGGAAAAAGGATTGCTGCTTACGGTTGCCGGCGGCAATGCGGTTCGTTTCACGCCGCCTTTAACCGTGACGCGGGAACACATCGACCGGGCCGTCGCCATCGTTGCGGAAGCGCTCGCAGAATTGTACCAACCGATCAAGTAACGATCAAATTACGACAGTTGATGCAGCATCGCGGTTTCGTCACAGGTCGGGAACTTGCTGCAGTTCATGCAATCCTTCCACACTTTGTGGGGAAGGGTTTCTTTTTGCACGACTTCAAAGCCGCATTTGCGGAAGAATTCCACCTGATAAGTGAGGGACAACACGCGGGGGATCCCCAATCGATGGGACTCTTTGACGAGCAGCGACACAAGTTCTTTGCCGAGCCCCATGCCTTTTTTATCCGGCGCAATGGCCAGCGAGCGGATTTCCGACAGGTCTTGCCACAGAATGTGGAGTCCTCCCACGCCGATAATGCGTCCGTTTTCTTCAATTACTGTGAAGGATTGCAGATTTTCGTATATGGAGATGCGCGGGCGCGGCAGCAGCAGCCCGAGGTCCGCGTTCATCTGAATCAATTGGAAAATCTGTTCCGTATCCCCCATAACCGCTTTACGAAATTGCATGGAATCCACTTCCCAAATGAATATACAAAAATTAAGTATAATTATACGCGTTGGAACATTTCCCGTCTATTGTTGTTTTAAGGCCTATTTTTGGTTGGCGAGGGCGGACGTCCATGCGTGGCGAGCGGGGCGTGCGTACAATACAACAGGACTCTATGGATGCAGATGAGGAGGTATGGTCATGGTTCCTTTTGGAGTCGGGGTTACGCCCGGTACCGGATTTTGGGGTGGTTGGTCCTGGTGGGCGGTCGCTTTCCTGGTGGCGTTTGCCATCTTCTTCTTGATTGCAGCCTGGTGCAGGCCGTTTTGGTAAAATCCGGTTCTTGCAACCGGGTTTTTTTTATTGTGATCCGCCCGCATAAAAAAGCAAAGGCCCGCAGGGCCTTTAACCAAGGTGCTCTTTTTTACGGAAGAGCCTCTATATCAACGCCCCTTTCCCTTGTCTATACACCTCCGCGTGGAAAGGAACGGTTGTTCAGATAATGCACTATATGCGGCAGGTTCCGGAAAGGTTCATTCCGTCCATCCGGCACCCTCCGGAAAAAAACGTTGCAAAATTATTCATCGAAACGTATAATAATTCGAAGACGTGCGTGTATATTTATACCTGTAAAAACTTGCAAAACTTGGAGGGGGGAACCGGGATGACGCACCCAATGGAAAACAGTTGCGCAAAAGGCGCTACGCGTCGGGACCGCGCTGTGAAAGGCCGCTTGATCCTTGAGAACGGAAGCATTTTTGAAGGTACGATGATCGGCCGGCTGGCGCGAGGATACGGGGAAGTCGTCTTTCATACCGGGATGACCGGGTACCAGGAGATCCTGACCGATCCTTCCTATTCGGGACAAATCGTGGTAATGACCTATCCGTTGATCGGCAACTACGGGATCAACCCGGAGGACTTCGAATCCCGCAAGCCGTGGCTGTCCGGCTTTGTGGCGGCGGAAGCTTGCGAGGAACCGAATCATTGGCAAAGTACGCAAACCTTGTCCGATTACCTGACCGAACAGGGGATTGTCGGACTGACAGGTGTCGATACAAGAACGATCGTGCGCATGATCCGCGACAAAGGGGCCCTTAAAGGATGGATTGTGCCTTGTGCGGAACATGAACCGGCAACGGCGGACGAACTCGATTTTCCGGAAACGATGAAAGGGCATGTCGACCGGGTGACGGCTGCGGCCGCGTATCAGGCGTCGAAAACCGGAACCTATCACGTTGTCGTGATGGATTTTGGCGCAAAGACCAATATCATAAGATCCCTGATCAATTGGGGATGCAAAGTGACGGTAGTGCCGGCTAGAACGTCTTTTGAGGAAATCCAAAGTCTGCGCCCCGACGGGATTTTGCTGTCAAACGGCCCGGGGGATCCGACCGATTGCGCCGATATATTGCCTGTCATCCGTAAATTGGCCGAAACGTACCCGTTGATGGGGATCTGCCTCGGGCACCAGTTGTTGTCTCTCGCTTTCGGAGCCAAGACCGGCAAAATGCTGTTTGGCCACCGCGGTTCCAACCATCCGGTGCGGGAATTGGCCACCGGCCGCGTCCGGATCACGTCCCAGAACCACGGGTATTCGGTGCTTGAAGAGGAACTGCCGGATGTGTTGGAAGTGACGCATATCAATGTCAACGACGGAACGATTGAGGGAGTCCGCGTGAAAGGACTGCCGGCGTTCTCCGTGCAGTTCCATCCGGAAGCGTGCCCGGGTCCCCGCGATTCGGAAGAATTGTTCGAGACATTTATGCAGCACATGGCTGAACGGGAGGAGCATCACCTTGCACTTGTCGGAGAATAAAAACATAGCAGTCGCCCCGGTGGAATCGTGGCCTTCTGCGGCGGCCGAGAGGGATAAAATGCCCGGTTTGAAAACGGTTCTGGTCATCGGCTCCGGACCGATCGTAATCGGGCAGGCCGCCGAATTCGACTATGCGGGCACCCAGGCTTGCAAAGCGCTGCGGGAGGAAGGGTACCGCGTCATATTGGTGAATTCCAATCCCGCCACGATCATGACCGATCTCGATGTGGCGGATGTCGTATATATCGAGCCGCTAAACGTTGAAGTGCTGGAGCGAATCATTGAAAAAGAGCGCCCGAATGGCCTTCTGGCGACGCTTGGCGGGCAGACCGGCTTGAATCTCGCCGTCGATCTGGACGAGGCAGGCATTTTAAAAAAATACGGCGTGAAACTGTTGGGGACGTCGCTGGAATCGATCAAGCAGGCGGAAGACCGCCAGTTGTTCAAGGATTTGATGGCTTCCATCAAGCAGCCGGTTCCGGAGTCCCGCGTCGTGGAGTCGCTGGAAGAAGGCGTCGAATTCGTGGCAACAATCGGTCTTCCGGTGATTATCCGCCCCGCGTACACGCTTGGCGGCACGGGCGGCGGGATTGCCGAAACGATGGACGAGTTTAAGGCGATTGCGACACGCGGGTTGAAGCAGAGCCCGATCGGCCAGATCCTGGTCGAGCGAAGCATCAAAGGATGGAAAGAGATCGAGTACGAAGTGATGCGGGACGCCGCCGACACCTGCATCACGATCTGCAATATGGAAAATCTCGATCCGGTCGGCGTGCATACCGGAGACAGCATTGTGGTGGCCCCCTCCCAGACGCTGACCGATCAGGAATATCAAATGCTGCGGACTGCGGCGATCGACATCATCCGGGCGTTGAAAATCGAAGGCGGCTGCAACGTGCAGTTTGCGCTTCATCCCACAAGCCGCGAATACTGCGTGATCGAAGTGAATCCCCGCGTTTCCCGCTCGTCGGCTCTCGCATCCAAAGCGACAGGCTATCCGATTGCGAAAATGGCCGCAAAAATCGCGGTCGGCAAACGGCTGGACGAGATTCTGAACCCGGTGACGGGCAAAACCTACGCATCGTTCGAACCGGCGTTGGATTATGTGGTCGTCAAGATTCCGCGCTGGCCGTTCGACAAGTTTCCGACGGCGGATCGGACGCTGGGCACCCAGATGAAAGCGACGGGGGAAGTGATGTCGCTGGAACGGTCATTCGAAGCCGCTTTGCAAAAGGCGCTCCGTTCGTTGGACATCGGTCTTGACGGCCTTGAGTTAAAAGGCATGGACGCCTTGTCGGAAGCGGAGATGGAAAGGATTCTGGCGAAGGAGCCTGACGACCGTCGTCTGTTTGTCGTAGCGGAAGCGCTAAGGCGCGGGTGGCCGCAGGAACGGATTTGCCGCCTGTCGGGCATTGACCGGTTTTTTGTCGGCAAAATGGCGAATTTGATCCGGTTTGAACAGGAACTGGCGGCCGGCGGAACCAAAGGATTGACGCAGGATCTCCTGCTTGCAGCCAAGAAACTGGGATTCTCGGACGACCGGATCGGGCGCCTCGTCGGATCGAGCGGCGAAGAAATCCGCGCGAAGCGTCTGGCGGCGGGCATTGTGCCTTCTTATCTGCTGGTGGATACGTGCGCCGCCGAGTTCGAATCGGCAACCCCTTACTATTATTCGACTTACCGGTGCCAGGATGAAGTGACGCCGTCCGATCGCAAAAAAGCGCTTGTGCTTGGCGCGGGTCCGATTCGAATCGGGCAGGGGATTGAGTTTGATTACTGCTCGGTGCACGCGGTTTGGGCGTTAAAGCGGCAGGGATACGAGACCATTATCATCAACAACAACCCGGAAACGGTTTCAACCGATTTTGATACGGCGGACCGGTTGTATTTCGAACCTTTGACTCTGGAAGATGTGCTCGCGGTGATTGAAAAAGAAGGCGTCGATCAGGTGTTTGTGCAATACGGCGGGCAGACGGCGATCAACCTTGCCGCCAAGCTGGAGCGGGCGCTGGTCGGAACCGGCGTAAAGATTGCGGGAACTCCGCTTGCCGCCATTCATCGTGCGGAAGACCGGGACGAGTTTCGCCGTTTCCTTCTGGAGCAGGGAATTCCGCAAAGCGAGGGCGGCACCGCTTTTGACGTGGAAAGCGCGGTAAAAGTCGCGGCGGACATCGGCTACCCGGTGATTGTGCGTCCGTCGTATGTAATCGGCGGCCGGGCGATGGCGGTCGTGCACAACGAGGAGGAACTGCGCGACTACATGCGTCTGGCGGTTGACGTGAATCCGGAGCATCCGGTTCTAATCGATGCGTATCTCGCCGGCAAAGAAGTGGAAGTGGACGCCGTTAGCGATGGGGAGAACATCCTGATTCCCGGGATTTTTGAACATATCGAACGGGCGGGCGTTCACTCGGGCGATTCGATGGCGGTCTATCCGCCGCAAACCCTTACGGAAGCGGAGATTGCGACGATCGTCGACTACACGAAAAAAATCGCCCGTCAGCTTCCGGTGGTGGGGCTCGTCAACATTCAGTTCGTGATTTATGAAGGACGCGTGTATGTGCTGGAAGTCAATCCGCGGGCCTCGCGGACGGTACCGATCATTTCGAAGGTAACGGGTATCCCGCTGATTGACCTGTCGGTTCGGGTGCAACTGGGAGCCCGGTTGACGGAATGCGGCCACGGGACGGGCCTTGCGGCAAACCAGCCCTATGTGGTGGTGAAAGCGCCGGTATTCTCCTTCGCAAAGATTACAGGGTTTGACATTCATCTCGGGCCGGAGATGAAATCGACCGGCGAGGTGCTTGGCATCGGCCGGGACTATGCGGCCGCCGCCGCCGGAGCGTTTGCCGGAATGGGGATCGGTTTAAAACCGGGCGGTTTGTTCTGCGCCATAACGGAACGGGAAAAAGCGGCGGCGGTTCCGGTGCTGAAGCGGTTTGCAGAACTGGGGTTTACGCTGTATGCAACACTGCAGACGGCAAAATATCTTTTGAAAAACGGGGTGCAGGGGATTCTTCCCGTACAGAAAGAGCAGGGTGAAATCGAACGGCTGTTGAAGTCGGGGGCGATTCAGCTGGTCCTGAACATCCCGACGCGGGGTCAGGATCCGGAGCGGTTGGGATTCCGGCTGAGGCGGTACAGCGTGGAAACACGCGTGCCTTGTCTGACATCCCTTGATACCGCGGGCGCTTTGTTGATGGTATTGGAACAGCGCGCCGAATTGTCGCCGAAACCGCTGGCGCCGGAAATCGTCCCGGCGAAGTGAGGTCCGAAGGCGGCGGAGTCGGGAAGCGAAAGCGGACTCCAGGGCGGAATCATAGAGCGGAACTTGGCGTAGCTTTCGTGGGAGCAATTTTTTCGGGGAGGAAACGGGTATGAGCAATTCGATGCCGATGATCAAAGACTGGCAAATCAATCGGTTAAAAGGCCGCGACTTTATCGATTTTGCAGATTTTACGCCGGGAGAACTGGAATACTTGCTTTCTTTGGCGGAGTCGATCAAAGCGAAACAGAAAAAGGGAGAAGCGTATCAACCGCTGTTTGGGAAAACGCTGGGCATGTTCTTTACAAAAGCGTCGACGAGAACCCGTGTGTCTTTTGAAGTCGGAATGTTCCAATTGGGCGGGCACGCGCTTTTTCTGTCCGGAAGCGATACGCAGATCGGGCGGGGGGAACCGATTTCCGATACGGCAAAAGTGATGTCGCGTTATGTCGACGGCATCATGATCCGGACATTTGGGCACAGCGATGTGGTTGAAATGGCGAAACACGCGGATGTGCCCGTGATCAACGCGCTGACCGATCTGCATCATCCGTGCCAAGTGCTGGCTGACATCCTGACTTTGAAAGAGTACAAAGGCGAATTAAAAGGGCTTACGGTGGCATATGTCGGTGACGGAAACAATATGGCGAATTCGTGGATCCAGGCGGCTCCCAAGTTCGGTCTGAACATGCGGGTGGCAACGCCCCAAGGATACGAATGCGATCCTGCGGTGGTCGAACAAGCGAAGCAGTTTGCCCGAGAATACGGAACGGAACTGCTGTTCACCCACGATCCTGTCGAAGCGGTAAAACATGCGGATGTTGTATATACGGACGTGTGGGCGAGCATGGGACAGGAGGCGGAGCAGGCGGAGCGCATCGCCAAGTTTGCCGGTTACCAAGTCAATGAAGCGCTTTGTAGTCACGCCAAATCCGATTATTTGTTTATGCATTGCCTGCCGGCTCACCGCGGGGAGGAAGTCACCGCAGACATCATTGACGGTCCGCACTCTGTCGTTTTTGACGAGGCGGAAAACCGGCTGCATGTGCAAAAAGCGATTTTGGTCTCTGTCATGGCGTAGATTGACTTGCGTTTAAATGAAAACCATAATAATAGAAAATGTAACGAATCCTCGGCGACGGGCGGAACGAATCCCGCGAAATGTTCAATGAATGGAGAGGGAACCGATGGCGAAACAGAAAATTGTGCTGGCGTATTCCGGCGGATTGGATACGTCCGTTATTTTAAAATGGCTGAAAGAGACTTACGATGCGGAGATTATCGCATTTACGGCGGATATCGGACAAAAGGAGGAACTGGAAGGGCTTGAGGAAAAGGCGTTGCGCACGGGCGCGAGCAAAGTGTACATTGACGATTTGCGCGAGGAATTCGCGCGGGATTTTATTTATCCGATGTTCCAGGCGGGGGCGCTTTATGAAGGGCAATACCTGCTGGGAACAAGCATTGCCCGCCCGCTGATTGCCAAACGGATGGTCGAGATTGCCCGGACCGAAGGGGCAACTGCGATTGCGCACGGCGCGACCGGCAAAGGCAACGATCAGGTGCGGTTTGAGCTGGCGGCGGCGGCCCTGGCTCCCGAACTGGAAGTGATTGCGCCGTGGCGGATCGAAGAGTTCCGCGAAAAGTTTCCGGGCAGGGCGGAAATGATCGCGTATGCCGAAAAACACGGGATTCCGGTACAGGCAACCGCGGCAAAACCGTATTCCATGGATCGCAATCTGCTGCACATCAGCTTTGAGAGCGGTATGCTCGAAGACCCCTGGTTTGACGCAAGCGCCGAGGAAAACAGGGACATGTATGTGCTCAGCGTATCGCCGGAAGAGGCGCCGGACCAGCCGGAATACCTGGAGTTGGACTTTGAACGGGGAAATTGCGTCGGGTTGAACGGGACGCGCATGACGCCTCTCCAGGTCATGGAGAAGCTGAACGAACTGGGCGGCAAGCACGGGATCGGGCGCGTCGACATGGTTGAAAACCGGTTTGTCGGCATGAAGAGCCGCGGGGTTTATGAAACGCCGGGGGGCACCATTTTGTTTATCGCCCACCGCCGGATGGAATCGCTGACGATGGATAGGGAAGTCATGCAATTGCGCGATTCGCTCATCCCCCGTTACAGTTCGCTTGTCTACAACGGTTTCTGGTTTTCTCCCGAACGGCTGGCATTGCAGGCGCTGGTCACGGAGAGCCAGAAAAATGTCACCGGTACGGTCCGCGTGAAGCTTTACAAGGGGAATGTGATTGCCGCCGGCGTGAAAAGCCCGGTCAGCCTGTACAATCCGAACATCGCGACGATGGAAGCCGACCCGACGCAGGCGTACAACCAGTCTGACGCGACCGGATTTATCCGCTTGCACGCGCTGCGTCTGAAAGTGGCGTCCGGCGTGCAGCGGAACGCGGACAAGTAGGTCAACCATTGCACAATACGGGGAGAAAGGAAGTCGCGAAAGTGTCGAAACTATGGGGCGGACGTTTTACAAAACCAACGGATAAACTGGTCGAAGAGTTTACCGCTTCGATCGGTTTTGATCAGAAGCTGGCCGTGGATGACATCCGCGGCTCGCTTGCTCATGTCAAGATGTTGGGAGCGTGCGGCATTATTCCGCAGGCGGATGCGGACAAGATCCGCGAAGGATTGCTTTCGATATTGGAAGATGTAAAAGCGGGCAAGCTCCCATACACGGTGGAAAATGAAGACATTCACATGAACATCGAGAAACATCTGATCGAGCGGATCGGACCGGTCGGCGGCAAACTGCATACGGGGCGTTCCCGCAACGATCAGGTTGCCACCGACATGCATCTCTACCTGCGCCGGGAAACGAAACAAATCCTTGCCCTGCTGGCGGATGTACTGCAGGCGCTGGTCGATACGGCGGAGCAACATATCGACGTGGTGATCCCGGGCTATACCCATTTGCAACGGGCGCAGCCGGTGTTGTTTGCGCACCATCTGCTCGCCTATGTCGGGATGTTCGCACGGGATGCGGAACGCTTGCAGGATGCGCTGAAACGGATCGACATCTTGCCGCTTGGCGCAGGTGCGCTGGCAGGCACGACATTTCCGATTGACCGCGAACTGGTCGCAAAAGAACTCGGTTTTTCACGGATCTATGAAAACTCGATGGATGCGGTCAGCGACCGCGATTTCATTTTGGAGTTTCTAAGCGACGCCTCGATCCTGATGATGCACCTGTCCCGTTTTTGTGAAGAGCTTGTGCTGTGGTCTTCCACCGAATTCGGGTTCGTCGAGCTCGACGACGCGTACTGTACGGGATCTTCCATCATGCCGCAGAAGAAAAATCCGGACGTGGCGGAACTGATCCGCGGAAAATCGGGGCGCGTCTACGGCAACCTGTTCGGCTTGTTGACGGTGTTGAAGAGCCTGCCGCTTGCCTATAACAAAGATTTGCAGGAAGACAAGGAAGGCATGTTTGACACGGTCGAAACATTGAAAGGCTCGTTGACCCTGTTTGCCGGTATGATACG
This sequence comes from Effusibacillus sp. SKA8, assembly GCF_058273125.1. Classification (NCBI taxonomy): domain Bacteria; kingdom Bacillati; phylum Bacillota; class Bacilli; order Caryophanales; family Alicyclobacillaceae; genus Effusibacillus; species Effusibacillus sp. SKA8. Next base: position 18,080 of record NZ_JBZCSF010000011.1, read on the forward strand.
CACGATGGAAGTCCGGAGGGAACGTCTGGCGCAAGTCGTCAAGGAGGATTTCTCAAATGCCACCGACCTGGCCGACTATCTCGTGCGCAAGGGACTTCCGTTCCGGCAAGCGCACGAAGTGATCGGCAAACTCGTGCTGTACTGCGTCGCAAACGGCAAATTCCTGGCTGATCTGACGATGGAGGAATACAAAGCGCACAGTCCGCTGTTTGAATCCGACGTGTATTACACGCTGGATATACGGACGGTGGTGGATGCACGCAACATTCGCGGCGGCACCGCCAGCGAACAGGTCAAGCAGGCCCTTGAGAAGGCGAAACGCCTGGCCTCCGATTTGGGAAAATGGATCGAAAGCGCGTTGGAAGCGGAGAAATTCGCTTAAAGTCTGACTTTCGCAAATCACGTAGGGAGTCCTCCCTGCAAAGCAATATTTGCTTTGCAGGGAGGACTCTGCTTTGAAACGGTAACGGCACGCGGGTGTGATTGGGCAAGGAGGTCAGCGCCTCTGTCCGAATCCGATCTGCGCGACATAGATTTCGTTTTGGAAGCGTTCGAGAATGGTTTCGTAGTCGTTTGCGATGATCAACGGAATGACGGATTCCAGCGCTTCCTCATAGGGCTGTCCGCTCACTTCCCGCAGCAGCACATACTTCTGAAACAGCATCGATTTTTCGAAATCGATCCCGAACTCATAGGCTCCCATACCGAGTTTTTCCCGCGGGAGTTGTTTCAGTTTGCTGACGAGATGCCGGTATTTTTCGGCGAAGTTTTGGTGCAGGAAATAAAGTGAGTAATCGCGGTAGATGATTTTTCCGACATCTTCGATGTCCTGCTTCGGTTTTGTGAAACCGATCATATGGTTGCCGTTTTGCAGGACATACGTCCGGTTTTCGTGTATTTCGTTGATGAGATCGCGGCTTTTTCCGTCAAATGCCCGACAAAAACCGATCACTTCCTGGAGCGTTAAAGCAAACCGGGAATCGTCCTCGCCCAAAATAAACAGGCGATCGGCAATCGGCAGCAAATTCAGGATTTCCGTCGACAGGCCGCTGGATGCATCGTAAATCACAATGTCGAAGGAGTTTTTCAGCTCTTTCATTTTTTGTTTTTGATCTTCGTATGGCAAATCGGCAAACCGGTGAACCGTTTGTTCGTTGATCGGCTCTTTTTCCAGTTTTCCGTTGGAAACGAAGGCGACCGAAAGAGAGGTGTTTTGCTTCAGCCAACCGGCGACAAGCAAAGCGGTTTCCGTTACGCCCGCTTTTTCTTTCGGCGAATAAAATCCCACCAAATACATTGAAAATCAACTCCTCTACTAACCAATGTAACAGATTGCAAGTTTTTTTCACAGATCGGGCGATTTTTTTCCAGACAATACCTTCCCGAGAACAGCCCAAAGTCCTGTATAATTCTTGAAAGAAACAGGATTTTCGGCACAACTGTCGAAAAAAGAAGAAGATTGACAGGGGACGGCATAGGGATTCGCGGGTTTTGAAAGGCGCCGGCCACAGGCGTCAGCAGCGAATATTGTCGGAGGATGGGGATAAATCGATGATTGAAATGCATGACGTATGGAAAACGTATCCGAACGGGGTTACGGCCCTCTGCGGCGTTGACGTGAAAATTGACCGCGGCGAGTTTGTCTACGTGGTGGGCCCCAGCGGAGCCGGCAAATCGACGTTTATCAAATTGATGTATCGTGAAGTGAAGCCTACAAAAGGAACGATTTTTGTCAACGGGTTTAACGTCGAACGGCTGAGAGAACGGAAAATCCCTTACATGCGGCGGCAAACCGGCGTTGTGTTCCAGGATTTCAAGCTGCTGCCGCAGTTGACCGCCGCCGAAAATGTGGCGTTTGCCATGGAAGTCATTGAAGCGCCGCGCAAAAAAATCAAAACGCGGGTGCAGGAAGTGATGGAGCTGGTGGGACTGGGCGACAAACTTAACCATTTCCCGAACCAACTGTCCGGGGGAGAGCAGCAGCGGGTGGCGATTGCCCGCGCGTTGGTGAACAATCCGGCGGTGATCATCGCGGACGAACCGACGGGCAATCTCGATCCGGAGACATCGTGGGAGATCATGCACCTGTTCAACAAAATCAACGATCAGGGAACGACCGTTGTCATGGCGACTCACAACAAAGAAATCGTCAATACCATGAAGCGCCGCGTTTTGGCGATTGAAGGCGGAAAAATCGTGCGAGACGAACGGCAGGGGGTATACGGATATGAGGATTAGCACGATGGTTCGCCATGTCCGTGAAGGGCTCAAAAATATCGGGCGCAACGGCTGGATGACGTTTGCCGCTGTCGGTTCCGTGGTGGTTTCGCTGCTGATTCTGGGTGTGTTCCTTACGGTGGCGATGAATTTGCAGGCGATTACCAAAGATGTCGAAGCTCAGGTGCAAATGGACGTGTTCATCATTCGGGATACTTCCCGCAGCGATATCGCGATGATCGAAAACCGGTTGAAAGCCTTGAACGGTGTCAAGTCGGTGGAATTCGTCTCGAAAGAGGACGCCGTCAAATTGATGGTGCAAAAGTACAAAGAGCACAAAGATTTGTTCGCCGGACTGGAGCTGGAAAACCCCTTTCCCGACAAATTTATCGTAAAAGCGCAAGACCCGCGCCAGACGTTGCAACTGGCTGATCAGATCCGGACGTTCCCCTATGTCGAAAAGGTTTCGGACGGACGGGATGTGGTTGAAAAGCTGTTTGGCGTGATGGACGTGATCCGCTGGGTAGGCGGCGCCTTGATTCTCGGACTGGCGCTCACCGCCGTATTTCTGATCTCGAATACGATCAAGATCACAATCTATTCGCGCCGCCGCGAGATTGAGATCATGAAACTGGTCGGCGCCACCAACTGGTTCATTCGTTGGCCGTTTTTTGTGGAAGGCCTGTTGATGGGGGCGATAGGGGCGTTGATTCCAATCGTTTTAATTTCCCTCGGCTATGCGTATGCGGTGAAAAATTTGTCCAACACGTTTATTCCGCTGATTCCGTTGAATGCCCTGATTCTGGAAGTCGGCGGGTCGTTGCTCCTGATCGGCGCTTTGATCGGCGTGTTCGGTTCCACGTTCTCGGTTCGCAAATTCCTGAAAATCTGAACGGTGAATCGAACACCGTCAAACCTATTGCCCAGTACTAGACTTGTGCCTTGTCTCATACACTCGCTATGAGACGGGACGAAGGTGGTGAATTCATGCAGATGCGCAAACGCACCCTCGCGTTGCTGTTGGCCCTTTCGCTTGCGGTAGGGGGTGCTTCCACTTACGGGTTTCTTTATTGGAAACTCGGCGGCTTATCCATTGCCGGCCAGGAGATGCCCCGCTTAGGTTCGGGTCAGCAGTTGCCCGATTTTCAAAAATTTAACGAAGCCTATCAAACGATACGCGGAAAGTACTACCGGGAAGTCGACCCGCAAAAGTTGATCGACGGGGCGATTTCAGGAATGATTCAAGCTCTGGATGATCCTTATTCCACATATATGGACAAGGAGGCGGCCGATCAGTTCCATATGTCGCTGTCTTCCTCGTTTGAAGGGATTGGCGCCGAGATCAAGTCGGAAAACGGCCGTGTGACGATCGTGTCCCCTTATAAAGGATCGCCGGCGGAGAAGGCCGGTTTGCGGCCGGGCGATCAGATCCGGAAAGTAAACGGACAAATCTTGGACGGAATGGATATCAATCAGGCGGTTCTGCTGATCCGCGGCAAGAAAGGAACAAAAGCGGAGTTGGAAATCACCCGCCCCGGTTCGCCCGACGCGATCCATGTGGCGGTGATTCGGGACGAAATTCCGCTGGAATCGGTATACTCGGAGTATTTGGGCGACGGGATCGGCAAGATCCAGATTACGTCGTTTTCCGAAAACACCGCGAAGCGGTTTGAAGAAGAACTGAAGAAGCTCGAAGCGCAAGGAATGAAAGGGTTGATCATCGACGTCCGCAACAATCCGGGCGGGTATCTGGAAGCGGTAAACGATATCTGCAATCTCCTGATCCCAAACAAGGGCGTCATTTTACAGGTCGAATACCGCAACGGACAGAAAGAGATCTTTCGTTCCAAGCTGGAAACGGGCAAATACCCGGTGGTCGCCCTGATTGACGGCGGCTCCGCCAGCGCGTCGGAGATTCTTGCCGCAGCCTTGAAAGAATCGGGCAATTATCCGCTTGTCGGCGAAAAGACATTCGGCAAGGGAACGGTTCAGCAAAGCAAATCCTTTGACGACGGTTCCAACTTCAAATACACAATCGCCAAATGGCTGACGCCCAAGGGCAACTGGATTCACAAAAAAGGGGTGGAGCCGGATTATCCGGTTTCGCTGCCGGCTTATTTCAAGCTGACGGCGCTGAATCCTGAGACTCCGTTGAAACGCGATATGAACGGCACGGCAGTCAAGACGCTGCAGCAACTGCTGACCGGAATCGGCTTGGTTCCCGGCCGGGAAGACGGATATTTCAGCGTCCAAACGGAGGAAGCCGTCAAGACGTTCCAACGCATGAACGGCTTGCCGGCGACGGGCGTCGTGGAAGGGGAGACGACCGTCAAGCTGATGCAAGCGATCGATGGGAAGAAAAAATCGAATGATACGCAACTGGAAAAAGCAATTTCTGTGCTTCGCTCGATGATCAAATAGCAGGTAACCGGCAAAGGTCTGTCGAATACTCCCTTGAGGACGCTTCGATCCTCAGGGGGTTTTCGTTTAAAGGGGGATTGGCATTTGCAGGCGTTACCTTTTTTCGTGGAGTTGGGTCGCGGTTTTCTGGAGATCCTGCTTACGCCGTTCTTTTATGTAGCCATTCTCTTGGTATACCTGCAATATCGCAGACAAGTGGCGCTGGAACGCCGGTTGTTCGGGGTGCGCGTTACGTCCGCCGAAAGCCAGACCTTGCGATCCCTTGGTTACGGGATTCTTGGCGGGATGGCTGCCACATTGCTGATAGCCGCTATCGGAATCGTCCTCAATCCGACGGATTTCGCGTATGTGTGGGTGGTTGCGGTTGTTTTGGCACTGTTTCACGTGCGTTTTATCTGTTTCGCTTACGCCGGCGGCATCCTGTCGCTGTTGGCGCTTTTGCTGAATGAGTTGCCCGAATATCCGGTAAGCTGGCCTTGGTTGGCCGTGATATATACGGATTTGCGGGCGCTGTCGATTGCCCATTTATTGGCGTTGGTTGCGGTGCTTCACCTGATTGAGGCGCTTCTGGTGGCGCTGCAGGGTGGCGAAGGAGTGACTCCTATTTTTGTGCAGAGCAAGCGAGGGCGTTTAATCGGCGGTTTCATTCTGCAGAAACTTTGGGTGTTGCCCCTTGCGGCGGTGGTTCTGACCGGCGCCGCAGGTTTGGAATTGCCCGAATGGTGGACGGTATTGCCGCTTGCGGGACTCAAAGGGTTGCAAATCATCCCGATCCCGGCGGTGTTGGGTTACTCGGGCATCGCGTTGGCCCGCCATCCCGCCGAAAAAGCGGTGCGGACAGCCAAATACCTGGCGTTGTACGCAGCCGTTTTGCTTGCCTTGGCGATCCTCGGTGGAAGATTTTTCCCTTCCGTTTTATGGGTAGCCGCTTTGTTTGCCCCGATCGCACACGAAATCCTCATTAGGTGGGAGATGGCTGAGGAGAAAATTCGCCAGCCCCGTTTCGTGAAACCTTTGCAAGGGTTGCGGATTCTGGCGGTGCTTCCCGGCAGTCCCGCGGAAGGCATGGAACTCAGATCCGGAGAGACGATCACAAAGGCAAACGGAGTCCCCGTCAACACCCCGTTTGACCTGCACTTTGCCCTCAACCAAAATCCGGCGTTTATCAAGCTGGAAGTGGTTGACGAGCAGGGGGAGATCCGGTTTGTGGGAAAACCGAGATTCACGGGGGAACATCACGGTTTGGGGTTGATATTGGTTCCGGATGAAGCGGCGAAAGAGTACGTAAGGATCGATACGATCCCGCTGTGGAAAAGATTGTGGAGTTCCATCAACGGAACATCGAAACGCAGATGGAATCTACCTGCATAAACCATTTGAAACTTGCAGCAACGGGAGGAAGCAGAAATGGATCTAACAACAATCCTGGGCTTGATCGCCGGCGTAGGCTTTTTGGTCGGCGCGTTTGTCATGGAAGGCGGACACATCGGTTCGTTGTTCCAGCTGACAGCCGCGATGATCGTTTTCGGCGGCACGGCAGCCGCGCTTACGGTGAGCACTCCGCTGGAACAATTGAAGCAAGTGCCGAAAATTTTAAAAATCGCATTTACTCACAAACCGCGCGATCCGTTGGAAGTCATCGACGAGTTGGTCTCGCTGGCGACGATTGCGCGGCGGGAAGGGATTCTGGCGCTGGAAGAAAAGATCGAGACTTACGAAGACGAATTTTTCAAAAACGGCGTCCGATTGGTCGTCGACGGCGTGGACCCCGAATTGGTGCGCAGCATCATGGAAACGGAACTTTCGTTTATTGAGGAGCGCCATTCCAAAGGGGCGGCGCTCTTTGAGCAAGCCGGCGGTTTCGCGCCGACAATGGGGATTATCGGAACCGTCATGGGCTTGGTTCACGTATTATCCAACCTGGAAGACGCGAGCAAGCTCGGTCCCGCGATTGCAGTCGCCTTTATTGCCACGTTGTACGGTGTCGCTTCCGCCAATATCATGTGGTTGCCGATTGCCAACAAATTGAAAATTCGCAGCAAACAGGAAGTTATGATCCGTGAACTGATGATTGAAGGAATCTTGTCGATCCAAGCGGGTGAGAACCCGAATATTCTCTCCCAAAAACTGAAGGTGTTCCTGGCGCCCGCAAACCGCACGAAAAGCGGAGAGGCAGCCGGGCGAGAGGTAGGCGGGGCGGATGTCGAGACGGCGTAAGAACCACGCGGGCACGCATGAAAATCTTGAGCGTTGGCTGTTGACATACGCGGATCTTATCACATTGCTCATGATTTTTTTCGTCGTGTTGTATGCGATGTCAAAAATCGATATGACCAAATATGAGCGCTTAGCCGTTTCGCTGAATCAGTCGTTCTACGAAGGTTCAACCGGAGTGATGCAGACGAAATTTGAAAAATCGTCGGGAGAGCCGAACGAAGCGGGGAAGTCCATCGACAAGGAAACGCTGGAAGCAAACAGGAGAATGGCGGAAGAGAACCAGCGCCTGAAGGACGCGGAGCAAAAACTGAGGCAACATGTCCAACAAAACGGGCTCAGCGACAAAATCATGGTCGAAATGACCGCGAAAGGCGTACAGATCACTTTGCGCGACGTGGCCTTGTACGACACGGGTTCGGCGACGCTGAAACCGGAAGCGGAAAAAATACTGTCCGGCATCGCGCCATTTCTGAAGGCGCTGCCGAATAAAATTTCGATTGAAGGCCATACGGACAATGTGCCAATTCACAATGCGCAGTTCCGTTCCAACTTTGATTTGTCAACCGCAAGAGCGTTAAATGTGCTTTATTATTTCCAAAGCCAAGAAGTCAAACCGGAACTGATGACGGTGACCGGGTACGGGGAGTACAGTCCGGTGGCAAACAACAATACACCGGAAGGCCGTGCGGCCAACCGGCGGGTCAATGTCATCATCCTGAGAAACCCGGTCAACTGATATAACTGATGCAAACGATGAAAAGCGTTTTGGAACCTTTCCGCACGATTTGACCGTCTGCACGTGTCGATTCAACAGCGGGAAGGTTTTTGCCGTGTATCCCGTTTCTACACGTTCCGCTGGATTTTCGGCGATTCTTTCGATACAATGGAACATAAGTTCGTGAATGGTTGTGGGGGTATTCTTACATAAAAATGTTATGTTATCCTGCTTGGGGGGAATTTAGTATCATGCAGGTTACGGAAAGGGTGAGAATGATGGCGGAACGGAAGGGAATCTTTGAGCTAAAGTCCGAATACGCTCCGCGCGGCGATCAGCCAAAAGCGATTGAAGCGCTGGTGGAAGGGCTGCAAAACGGGTACAAACATCAGGTGTTGCTGGGTGTGACCGGTTCCGGCAAAACGTTTACGATGGCGAATGTCATCGCCAAAGTAAACAAACCGACCCTTGTCCTCGCGCCGAACAAGACATTGGCCGCACAGCTTGCCGCCGAGTTCAAAGAATTTTTTCCGAACAACGCGGTGGAATATTTTGTTTCGTACTACGACTACTACCAACCGGAGGCTTACATCCCGTCCTCCGACACATATATCGAAAAGGACGCGAAAATCAACGATGAAATCGATAAGTTGCGGCACTCCGCCACAAGTTCGTTACTGGAACGAAGCGATGTGATTGTGGTGGGTTCCGTTTCCTCGATTTACGGTTTGGGGAGTCCGGTCGAATACGCCGCGCATGTGTTGTCGCTCCGGGTTGGGATGGAAAAACCGAGAAACGACATCCTGCGCAAACTTGTCGAAATGCAATACGAACGAAACGACATCAATTTTGTCCGGGGTACGTTCCGGGTCCGCGGGGATGTTTTGGAAATTTTTCCGGCTTCGCGAAGTGAAAGAGCGTTTCGCGTGGAACTGTTCGGAGATGAGATTGACAGGATCACGGAGATTGACGTGGTGACCGGCGAAATCGTGGGAACGCGCCAGCACGTTGCGATTTTCCCGGCGTCTCACTTCGTGACCTCCGGCGATAAGATGGAGCGAGCCATCGCAAGCATCCGGGCGGAACTGGCGGAGCGGCTGGCGGAGCTGCGTTCCTCTGGAAAACTCTTGGAAGCGCAGCGGCTGGAACAACGGACCAACTATGATTTGGAGATGCTGGCAGAGATCGGTTTCTGTTCGGGAATCGAGAACTACTCGCGTCACCTCGAAGGACGGCCTGCGGGTTCCCCGCCGAATACGCTGCTCGACTATTTTCCGAAAGATTTCCTGCTGATCATCGACGAGTCCCATGTCGCGGTGCCGCAAATCGGCGGCATGTATAACGGGGACCGCAGCCGTAAACTGACGTTGATCGAACACGGTTTTCGTCTGCCGTCTGCCGCCGACAACCGGCCACTCAAATTTGAAGAGTTTGAAGCGCGGGTCCATCAGGTGATCTACGTGTCCGCAACGCCGGGGGATTATGAACTGGAGCGTGCGGATCAGGTTGTCGAACAGATTATCCGCCCGACGGGGCTTGTCGATCCGAAAATCGACGTGCGGCCGATAAAAGGCCAAATAGACGATCTTGTAGGCGAAATCAACAAGCGGGTGAAGCGGGATGAACGCGTGCTGGTGACCACCCTTACGAAAAAGATGGCCGAAGATCTCACCGATTACCTGAAAGATATCGGAATTAAAGTGAGATATTTGCATTCGGACATCAAGACGCTGGAGCGAATGATGATCCTGCGCGATTTGCGCATGGGCGTGTTCGATGTGCTGATCGGGATCAACTTGCTCCGCGAGGGTTTGGATTTGCCCGAAGTTTCCCTGGTCGCCATTTTGGATGCGGATAAGGAAGGATTTTTGCGGGCGGAGCGTTCGCTGATTCAGACGATCGGACGGGCGGCACGCAATGCGGACGGGCATGTGATCATGTACGCCGATATGATCACCAGATCGATGCGGGTTGCGATTGACGAGACAAACCGGCGCCGTACGATCCAGGAAGAGTATAACAGGCGGAACGGGATCACGCCGCAAACGGTTCGTAAAGCGGTCCGCGAGGTGATCGAAGCAACGAGGGCGGCCGAATCGAAGGCCGAATACAACCTGAGGAAGAGCGTTGACAAGATGTCCAAGAAAGATCGCGAACAACTGATCAAGACGCTCGAAAAAGAGATGAAAGAAGCAGCAAAAGCGCTGCAGTTCGAGCGGGCCGCCGAACTGCGCGATATCATACTTGAATTGTCGGCCTCGTGAGACTGCGTTTCGACACTCGTTCATTCGCTTTCGACGTTTTTCCCGGGAAATGTAGAAACGTGCGGAAAAGGAGATCTTTATGGCACAACAATATATTGTGGTAAAGGGAGCACGCGCACATAATCTCAAAAATATCGATGTGCAGATTCCAAGGGACAAACTGGTAGTTTTGACCGGGCTCAGCGGATCGGGAAAATCTTCTTTGGCGTTCGACACGATCTATGCGGAAGGCCAGCGCCGGTATGTGGAATCATTATCCGCTTACGCCCGGCAGTTTCTCGGGCAGATGGATAAGCCGGATGTCGATTCCATCGACGGGCTGTCGCCGGCGATCTCAATCGACCAGAAGACGACGAGCCGCAACCCCCGGTCCACGGTCGGAACGGTAACGGAAATTTACGATTATTTGCGCCTTCTGTTCGCGCGGATTGGGCAACCTTTTTGTCCGAACTGCAACATCCCGATTTCGTCGCAAACGGTGGAGCAAATGGTCGACCGCATTCTGGAACTGCCGGAGCGGACGAAGATTCAGATCTTCGCGCCGCTGATCAGAGGGCGCAGGGGAGAACACGCCAAACTATTGGAAGATATTGGGAAGCAAGGGTTTGTCCGTGTTCGAGTCGATGGTGAGATCCGCGATTTGTCGGACGAAATCGTGCTCGAAAAAAACAAAAAACACACGATTGAAGCGGTTGTCGACCGGATTGTCGTCAAAGCCGGCGTCGAAACCCGCCTGGCCGATTCGCTGGAGATTGCGTTAAACCTGTCGGGCGGCACTGTGACAGTCGGAGTGGTCGGCGGGGAAGAGATGGTTTTTTCGCAAAATCTGGGGTGCCCGGAATGCGGATTCTCGGTCGAGGAGTTGAGTCCGCGCATGTTCTCGTTCAATTCGCCGTACGGGGCGTGCGAAACCTGTTCCGGACTCGGTACGAACATGGAAGTGGATCCCGATTTGGTGATCCCCGACCGAACCAAGACGCTGGCGGAAGGAGCGTTTGTGCCGTGGTCGGGTACGGCTTCCAACTACTACCCGCAGCTCTTGGCGTCAGCTTGCAAACATTTCGGCATTCCAATGGACATTCCCGTCGGGAAGATTCCGCAGGAGAAACTGGACAAACTGCTGTACGGGGCTCCCGGCGAAAAAATCCGCTTTCAGTACGACAATGATTTCGGCCAGACAAAAGTGGCGGAAGTGTTCTTTGAAGGATTGATCCCGAACCTGGAAAGGCGCTACCGGGAAACGGTTTCCGATTATGTGCGAGAATTTGTCGAAGAGTTTATGAGCGCAAAGCCCTGCCCGGCATGCAACGGCGACCGCTTGAAACCCGAGGTGTTGGCCGTGCGGATCAACGGCCGCAATATCGCTCAAGTTACGCGTTTGTCCGTCAACGAAGCTCTGGAATATTTCGAGAATCTGAAACTGACGGAAAAAGAGGAAACGATTGCCCGCCTGATTCTGAAAGAGATCAAATCCCGTCTCGGGTTTCTGCGGAATGTGGGGTTGGATTACCTGAATCTGAGCCGGGCGGCCGGAACGTTGTCCGGCGGGGAAGCGCAGCGGATTCGTCTGGCCACCCAGATCGGTTCCGCTTTGACGGGAGTGCTTTATGTGCTGGACGAACCGTCAATCGGGCTGCATCAGCGGGATAACGCACGCTTGATCCGAACGCTGGAACACATGCGCGATCTCGGAAACACGTTGATCGTGGTGGAACATGACGAAGACACGATGCTGGCGTCCGACTATATCATCGATATCGGACCGGGTGCGGGGATTCACGGCGGGCAGATCGTCGCCCAGGGTACGCCGCGAGAAGTGATGGAAAACGAAAATTCCTTGACCGGCCAGTACCTGTCCGGCAAGAAGATGATTCCGGTGCCGGAGCAGCGGCGCAAACCGAACGGCAAATGGATTGAAGTCCAGGGTGCGACGGAAAACAACTTGCAAGACATCACGGTGAAATTCCCGCTCGGCGTCTTCACCTGTGTAACCGGTGTGTCGGGATCCGGAAAGTCGACGCTGGTGAACGAGATTTTGCACAAAGCGCTGGCCCAGCAATTGAACGGAGCGAGAACCAAGCCGGGCGCCCATAAGAAAATCACCGGCCTTGAACATCTGGACAAGGTGATCGATATCGACCAGTCTCCCATCGGTCGCACGCCGCGTTCCAATCCGGCCACCTATACCGGGGTTTTTGACGATATTCGCGACGTGTTTGCAACGACCAATGAGGCGAAAATCCGCGGCTACAAAAAGGGCCGGTTTTCGTTCAACGTCAAGGGGGGGCGCTGCGAGGCGTGCCGCGGTGACGGGATCATCAAGATCGAGATGCACTTCCTGCCGGACGTGTATGTTCCGTGCGAGGTATGCAAGGGACGCCGTTATAACAGGGAAACGCTGGAAGTGAAATACAAGAACAAGAGCATCGCGGACGTGTTGGATATGACAGTTGAAGATGCGCTGGAGTTTTTCAAAAACGTGCCGCGAATCCAACGCAAATTACAAACGCTGTACGACGTCGGTCTCGGCTATATCCGCCTGGGCCAACCTGCGACCACGTTGTCCGGGGGAGAAGCGCAGCGGGTGAAGTTGGCATCCGAATTGCATCGCCGCAGCAACGGCCGCACGATGTACATTCTGGATGAACCGACCACCGGCTTGCATACCGCCGATATCGAACGTTTGCTGCAGGTGCTGCAGCGCCTTGTGGATGCAGGGGACACCGTAGTGGTGATCGAGCATAATTTGGATGTGATCAAGACGGCGGATTATCTGATCGATTTGGGGCCGGAAGGCGGCGACCGGGGAGGTACGGTGGTCGCGGTGGGCACCCCGGAAGAAGTCGCGAAAGTCAAAGCCTCTCATACGGGTGCGTTTCTCGGGCCGATTCTGGAGCGCGACAAGCGGCGTGCAAAAGAAAAATCCGAAGCAAAAGCCGGAGCGGCTGTATCGTAAATCGACAGAAGCCACTATGCGCATCCATAATGGAAGTGGATGCGGAAAGGGAGATGTTTGTGAAAAAACTGGTTCGATCCCGCAGGGAACGCATGATAGCCGGAGTCTGCGGAGGGTTGGCGGAATATTTTAACCTGGATCCGACGGTCGTCCGGGTGGCGTATGTGGCGTTGGCAGTTTTGACCGCTTTTTCCGGTATTTTGGTTTATATCCTGTTGATGATCATCATCCCTTCCGAGGCGTAGGAGGTGGCCGGCATGAACATTTTCGCCAGAATTTTGCTGAATGCCCTGGCACTTCTGCTGGTGGCAGGGTTGTTTGAGGGCATTTCGTTTGCGCCCGGTACGGACGGGGTGATGGCCGCCCTCTGGGCAGGACTGGTGCTCGGGATCGTAAATGCGACGATCAAACCGGTTATTAAACTTTTGACGCTGCCGGTCAATATCTTATCGTTGGGGATCTTCGGGCTGCTGACGAACGCTCTGCTGCTGAAGGTTGTGGACTGGCTGACGCCGGGATTTGAGGTGCACGGTTTTTTTGCGGCATTTTTCGGAGCGATTGTGTTGACGGTTGTCTCGTCGGTTTTGAGCCAATTTGGCCGATAAAAGCCAAGCTGCGGATGGTTATAACAGAAGGGACGGCATAAAAGGCGTTCCACTGGTGGAACATGTTGTCTTACGGTGAGAAGAGACGCACAACTTCGGTTGGCGTCCTTTATTATGGGCTTTTTTCTTTTCAAGTTACGATAAAAATTGCCAAAGGAGCATACAAACGAGGTTTCTCTTAGGAGATAATAGGTCGTACAATGCGAGTTGTCCGACAAAATTTGATAATAACCAACAACTAAATATTATAGTCGAAAGCTAAAAAAATAACTACCGATTTTGAAAGTTAATTTAAATAAATATCTTTTAAACAGTCTTCCACATAGTCGGGGGCTGCTTTTTTTATTTGTTCCACAGTGTGAAGATAGCGTTGGGTGGTATTGATATGGGCATGTCCGAGATTTTCCTGCACTTGTTGCAAGGAAGCCCCATGCAATAAAGCGAGTGTGGCATTCGTATGACGTAGCCAATGCGGCGTCACCTTTTTCAACAGATTGCTTTGTTCCCGCGCTTTTTGAATAATTCGCTCCACATGTCTGGCGGTTAAAGGAAACAGCCGTTGGTCCATGATTTTGCTTTCCCCCGATTGCCGCGATGCCAGCAAAAACTTTTGATACATGTTCCACAATGATTGCGGTACTTTGACTTCACGCTGTTTTCCGCCTTTTCCCATCGGGATGGACAACCAAATGGAACTTTCCGCCGGGTCTGCATGAAAATGTTCCCAGCGAATAGAAATTAACTCCGAAACTCGCAGCCCCAACAATACAAGAGTAAGTCCGATCAGAAAGTCACGTTGGCCTTGTTTCTTAAGTTGGTTCAACAGTTGTGCAACCTCTCGCTTGGTCAAGAAATGATTTTTGCTGGTGACCGGTATTTTAGGGATTTGCACTGGAGTTGTCGGATTATGGGGAAAAATGCCGATATTCGGATCGCTCCCCCATTGATACAGAGAACGCAAGGCGGCGATCAGATTTGCGACTGTAGCAGGGGAAGGCGGGTTGCCGTTTTTATTCAGAAACCCTTGCTCCAATGCGATTTTGTACACTTCAATCTCCCGCCATGTGACTTCATGCAGCGGTTTAAAGGAAATAAACCGCCGGAATTGCTCTATGGCCCTACCATAGTTTCGGCGGGTATAGGGTGAACGAAGTGTACCCAAAAACATACGAACGACCTGTTCGTCTTTGTGCCTGGCAGCATGTCCCGCATGCTGAATCATTTGGACCGGTAGAAGATTTTGCCGTTTCATTCTTCGTTTGCCTCCCTGTGTCATGTCGGACAACTCGCATTGTACGACCTATTATAAAGGCTGTGCAATGCCGGTTTGTGACGGTGAGGGAAATTGTGTTGGACAGCCAGAAGAATCTGAAACAACTGAAAAAAAAGATTGAGATATTGCGGCGGCAGCTCCATCAGGATTTTCAGACCAAAAAATCGTTTTCCGATCCGGACATTTACCGTTTAAGCGTCCAACTGGATTTCCTCCTTGTAGAGTACCAAAAGCATGTGGGGTTGCGTGAGTGCTTGTCAGTTGAGGTGAAAAAATGAATGGAACATTCAGCATGGAGCATGTGCAATTGGTTCCTTTTTACCAACGGATTGTGAAATTGACGGAGCCGGCAACGGATTTTGGATATGAAGCGACGATTCGTGGCAAGACGGCTTCGGGGGAAGAAGTGATGCCTTCGGTATTGTTCAAAACGACAGAAGAAGAGCAGGTGCTGCTGGATTATCAAGCGAGAATGATCGCGATTCGCGAAGCGGTTTTATTGCCAAAAAATTCCCTTTTGTTTCTCAACTGCCATCCTTTGTCGTTGCAAGCGGAATTCATTTTTGAAGACATGGCGGATCTGGGTGTTCCGGCGCAGCAATTGGTGTTGGAAATCACCGAGCAATCCCCCGTTGTCTGTTCCGCGTCTTTGCAGCGGTTGCTCGCGACATTCAGGCAGCAGGGGATGAAGATCGCGATTGATGATTTTGGCGGAGGCTTTTCAAACCTGTGGTTGGTTGAAGCGTTGCAGCCGGATTTTATCAAGCTCGACCGCAGTATCGTTCTTCGTGTTGATCAGACGGATCAAGCCAGGAGACTGGTTGAGGGCATGGTTGCATTCGCGGAGAAAGTTCAAACCGAACTGATTGCGGAAGGCGTTGAAAGGGAAACCCAGAAGGACGTTTTAAGGGAATTGGGTGTGACTTATGGACAGGGGTTCTTTTTTGGACATCCGGTTATGCCGCAAAGCCTCAAATAAGATTAGTTAAATATAATTAATATTGAATTAAAATTAAATTCTGTTTTGGGGGTTATTATAGTTGAAGTTATGGAACAAACTGCGTACCAAGCTGATCGCCATGTGTCTGCTGTTGCTGATCGTCCCTAGCGTCATCATTGGAACTGTCAGCTATCGACTCGCCAAACAAGAGTTGGACCAATCCGGCAAGATTCAATTGAAAAACGATGTCCGCCTCGTCCTCTCCATGATTGATTCTCTCGACAGACAGGTGAAAAACGGCTCGCTGAAGCTGGAAGACGCGCAAGAAATGGTCAAGGAAAAACTGTTGGGACCGAAACAAGACGGAAAACGCCCTATCAACAAAAAATTCGATCTCGGTGCAAACGGTTATTTTTTTGCGTGTGATGCGGCAGGTACGCTGGTGGCACACCCCAGTATGGAAGGAAGCAATTTGTGGGACAAAAAAGACGCGGACGGATTTTATTACGCCCGCGACTTCGTCGAGAAAGCGAAAAGCGGCGGCGGTTACACCTATTACAAATTTGCGTTGCCGAACGATCCGAACGCGATTGCGCCCAAAATCGTCTATTCGGAAATGGACCCGAACTGGGGTTGGATCGTCTGTGCCGGATCTTACATGCAGGATTACAACAGCGGCGCCGACAAGATCCTGCAGCTTCTATTCGCCACGCTTGCAGTCTCCACATCCATCGGGGCGGTTGTGGCGTTGTGGTCTGCGGGGCGCATCACCAAACCGGTCAACATGTTGGCGGACCAAGTCCGGCGCGTGGCTGGCAACGACTTGACCGTTGAACCGGTGGCGATCAAAAACAAAGACGAAATCGGCCAACTCGCCCGGGGCTTCAATGTTATGATCGGCAATCTGAAGGAGATTGTGGGGCAAGTGGCGCTCAGTTCCCAGCAAGTCGCCGCCGCCGCCGAACAATTGGCGGCAAGTTCGGAACAGAGCGGCAGGGCGACCGAACAAATCTCCCACGCAATTCAGGAAGTGGCGGAAGGAGCCGACAAACAGGTGCAAAGCGTCGACAACACGTCCCGCGCGATCCGTGAAATGTCGGACGGGGTACAGCAAATCGCCGTCAACTCGCAGAACGTTTCCTCCATGGCCCTGAAAGCGTCCGAAATGTCGGCGGAAGGCAGGCGGGCGATAGACACGGTGATCGAACAGATGAATCTGATCACCAGTTCGGTCGGCGAGTTGTCGCAGGTGGTCAAAGACCTGGGCGAACGTTCGCAGGAAATCGGGCAGATTCTGGAAGTGATCACCGGCATCGCCGGGCAGACGAACCTGCTCGCTTTAAACGCGGCGATTGAAGCGGCACGGGCGGGCGAACACGGGCGCGGATTTGCAGTCGTCGCCGACGAAGTGAGAAAACTGGCGGAGCAATCGGCGGAATCCGCCATGAAGATTACGGACATCATCACTGCGATCCAGGCCGACACCGGCAAAGCTGTAGTGACGATGGAGGCGACGGCCAAAGAGGTATCTGCAGGGATGGGGGCCGTCGGTTCGGCGGGCGATGCGTTTGCGAAGATCCGGCAATTGGTAGAGGAAGTGACGGAACAGATTCAAACCGTCACCGCCGCTGTCCAACAATTGTCCGGAGGAACCGAGCAGATCGTCCGTTCGGTGGGGGTTATTGCGGAAGTGAGCGAAACCACCGCAGCGGGCACGCAAAACGTGTCGGCTGCCGCCGAGGAACAACTGGCGGCGATGCAGGAAATCGCCTCTTCGTCGGCATCGCTGTCAAAAATGGCGGAAGAGCTGCAGGCGTTGGTCGGCAAGTTTAAAATGTGAGGGTGGCGGTGTTCCGCTCCCGAAGAAGACGGTTCAAAGGCCGTCTTTTCTTTTGGTTGCAAGTTCGATATATTTAAATAAACCATGCGGGAAACGAACGGGGGATTCAATTTTGAAAGTGCTTGTTACCGGGGGAGCCGGATTTGTCGGCTCCCACATTGTGGACCAATTGCTGGAACACCGGCATGAAGTCGTCGTGCTCGACAACCTGGTTACCGGGGATCGCCGCAATCTTCCCGCCGGTGTGCCGCTTGTCGTGCAGGATGTGAGTTCCGATCTCGAGCCGCTTTTTGCCAGAGAGCGGTTTGATGCAGTGATTCATCAGGCGGCGCAGGTAAGCGTGCCGCTCTCGATTCAGGACCCGCTCCATGATCTGCGGGTCAATCTGGAAGGGCTGGTCCGGTTGCTGGAAGCGTGCCGGAAGCACCGGGTAGGAAAAATGGTTTTTGCGTCGTCCGCCGCCGTGTACGGCACCCCGGTCCGGTTGCCGATTCCGGAAGAACATCCGCTGGTTCCGCTGTCGCCTTACGGATTGACGAAAAAGACGGCGGAGGAGTATTTGCGAATCTATTCCGAACTGTACGGAATCGAATATTCCATCCTGCGCTACAGCAACGTTTACGGCCCCCGCCAACCGGTGAAAGGGGAAAGCGGAGTGATTGCGATTTTCACCGACGCTTTGAGCAAGGGCCGGGTGCCGACCATCAACGGAGACGGAAGTGACACCAGGGATTACGTATATGTGGAGGATGTGGCGAAAGCCAATCTTATGGCGCTTGCCAAAGGGGGCGGTCAGGTTTTCAACGTCTCTACGGCGACCGCCGTGAACCTGAATCAACTGTTTTCAACTTTAATCGGTATCCTGGGCATACAGATCGAGCCGCAATACGGACCGGAAAGACCCGGCGATATCAAACACTCGACGCTGGCGAATGAAAAAATCCGCAGTGTGCTGGGATGGAGTCCGCAAACGGAACTCCATGACGGATTGCGGAAAACGGTGGAGTGGGTGAAGCAGCATGGGTAAGACAACGGCGAAGAACAACAGCCCGTACAAATTGGTGGCCATTGATTTGGACGATACGCTGCTGCGTGAAGATTTGACGATCTCCGAACGCAATAGGGAGACGATATGCCGGGTTGTCGAACAAGGCGTTATCGTCACGATCGCGACGGGGCGGATGTATGCGTCCGCCCGACGGTTTGCCCGTCAGTTGCAATTGGACGTGCCGTTGATCACGTATCAGGGAGCGTTGATCAAAACGGCGTTAAACGGTGAAGTGATGTACGAAAAACTGCTTGCTCCCGATATTGCCCATGCGGCCATTTGTCTGGCCGAGCAGCGAGGCGTCCACATCCAGGCGTATGCCAACGATACTCTTTACACACAGCATGAAAATAAGGAAGTGCGCGCCTATACGGAATTAACGGGCGTATCTTATGAAGTCGCCGATTTGAGAGAGATCGCGGACCGCGGCGTGCCGAAGGTTCTCTATGCGGGAGACCCGGAATTTTTGGACGAATTTGCGCATGAGGTTAAGGCCCTTGTGGGAAAACAGGCAAATGTGTTCAAATCTAAACCCTATTTTCTTGAAGTGACGCACCCGGAAGCGACGAAGGGACAGGCGCTTGACTTTCTCACGCGCCGTTTTGGAATCTCCCGCGAACAGATTATCGCGATAGGCGACAGTTACAACGACCTCGACATGATCGAGTACGCGGGACTGGGAATCGTCATGGAAAATGCGCCTGTCGCCATTCGGCAAATTGCCGATTATGTGACGGGGCATCACGAAAAAGACGGCGTGGCGGAAGCGTTGGAACGGTTTATCCTGGCAGTGTGACGGGCGAATCAAAGTTATTTTTGAGGTGGATCGCGTGTACAAATCGATACAGACCAAAACTTTAATCGAAGAGTTCGATCTCACCCTGCTGAATCCGGGGGCTGACATTAGCCGGGAGATCACCGTCAGCGACATCAACCGGCCGGGCCTGGCTCTGGCCGGATTTTTCATCTACCATCCGGCTGAGCGGGTGCAATTGTTGGGGAGAACGGAGCTGGCCTTTTTCAATTCGATGCACAAGCACGAGCAACAGGCACGGGCCGACGCACTTTGCCAGTTCGCGCAAACTCCCTGTATTGTCGTTTCAAGAGAGCAAACGGTACCCGATATTCTGTTGGAAACCGCCAGCCGGTACGGCTTGCCGGTTTTGCGGGGAAAATTCGGCACAACCAAGCTGTCCGGACGGTTGCAGCGCTTTCTCGATTTAAAGCTGGCGCCGGAGACCCAGGTGCACGGGGTATTGGTTGATGTGTACGGAATTGGAATCCTGATTATGGGACCGTCCGGCATCGGGAAAAGCGAGACCGCCCTGGAACTGATCAAGCGCGGCCATCGGCTGGTCGCGGACGATGCGGTTGAAATCCGTCAGGTTGAAGACGAAATTCTGGTCGGGGAATCTCCCGAACTGTTGAAAAATCTGCTGGAAATCCGGGGGCTCGGTATTCTGAACGTCATGACGCTGTTCGGGGCGGGAGCGATTCGGACGCGAAAACAGATCGAATTTGTGATTCGCCTGGAGATGTGGAAGGAAGACATGCAGGTTGACCGTCTGGGTCTGGACGATAACACCACCCGCATTCTTGACACTGAGTTACCTTGTGTCACACTCCCTGTCATGCCGGGGCGCAACTTGGCGGTCCTGATCGAGGTGGCCGCAATGAACCAGCGCCTCAAAAGAATGGGCTACAATGCTGCCAAAGACCTGTCGGAAAAACTGTTGCACGCCATCGCGGAACAAGAACACCATTAAACGCGGTCAGAAAGGGGATGCCTGCAAACGGGTGGCGTCCAATTTTTTTCGACACTTCTGTAACGAAATTGAAATATTTTTTGTGCAGGAAAGAGTCGGTTTCTATCGAATAAAAAATTCTTGGTGTACATATAGTTTAGTAGCTAAAGGAGGAGGAGGCATGGCCGATTTTTATTCGGAGTGGCACACACATCTTCGGACGATTGTTGCCGCCAATAAACATTATACCCTCGACCAACTGAACCGGTTGGACGCCCAAACCCTCGTCCGGGAAATAAAAAAGCAGATCAATCGGACGTTTACGGCCCGGAAGACGGCGACTGCAGCGGTATTGGTTGCCATGGCGGCGCTCGGTGCCGCAGGCATCCAGCATATGGTCGGCAAGACGAAACTTTGCTACAAGGTGTATGTGGATGGACAATATGTCGGCATTGTGAAAGATCCCAAGTGGGTATACGATAAAATTTCCTCTTTTGGCGACAAATTCGAAGCAGCCGTTGCACTGGTGCCGGTGCATCAACGGTCGGAAGGAGAAACTTCGGAAACGGGCATTTCGCAAGCGATTGCCGATGCAATCCATCCACGGGTCAAAGCGGTGATGATCCGGGTTGACGGTCAAAATGCCGTTGCGGTTCCGGATATGGCCTCGGCACAAGCAGTAATTGAAGCAATTAAAGCGAAATTCGCCTCTGGTGACAATGCCGTCAAAGAAGTGAAAATCATGCAAACTGTTGATTTTCTGACGATGCGTGTCAATAGAGACGAGGTTCGCTCGGTGGAGTCGGCGGTCACGGTTTTGCTGGAAGGCAAGGAGAAGCCGAAAAAGTACCTGGTGTCACGCGGCGATTCCCTCTGGGCGATCGCGATGCGCAATCAGATGACCGTTGAAAAGCTGAAAGCGGCAAATCCGCAAATCACCAACGAGAATGAGCTGCAAGAAGGCGAACAGATCTCGATCAGTGCGGTGGAGCCGCTGGTAGCGGTGGAAACGGTCGAAGAGGTTGCACGAACCGTTCCGTATGAGTATGAAACGGTATATCGGGAGGACGCCTCCCTGAACAAAGGGGAAGAGCGGGTGATCACCGAAGGACAAGCGGGAGAAAAGTTCCAGCGGGTCCAGATTCGCAAGAAAAACGGGAAGGTTTACGCGGAAGTGGTCCTTTCCGAACAGGTAATCAAAGAAAAAGTCGACAAAGTGGTTGCGCGGGGAACAAAGGTTCCGACAGAGGCGTCCGGCGCCTGGGTATGGCCGGTCGCATCCCGCAGCGTCTCATCGACTTACGGCGAATGGCGGGGACGCAGCCAGCATTTGGCGGTTGATATCAGCGCTCCGATCGGCACGCCCGTCTATGCTTCCAATAACGGAAGAGTGATCTATGCCGGTTGGGATGGCGGGTACGGCAAAGTGATCCGGATCAGCCACGGAAACGGTGTGATGAGCATCTACGGACATTTGTCCTCCATTGGAGTGTCAGCCGGCCAACAGGTCAGCAAGGGAGACATGATCGGCCGGGTCGGCTCGACGGGCGATTCGACCGGCCCGCATCTGCACTATGAAGTGCGCGTCAACGGCGTTCCAGTAAACCCCGCTCCGTATATGTGAGAAACAAAAAGCAGCCCCGTATGGAGAAGGCGGCGTGTTGCGCCGTTTGCCATAGGAGGCTCTTTTTTTGTTATAATTGTTCCAATTGAAACAACGGGAGAGAGCGAAATGGATCAAGGCGTTTGGATGCGTGGAATCAAGTCGGGATTCAAGACCGCGTGGGTACTCGGGAAAGTGATTGTTCCCGTTACGGTGACGGTAACCGTGCTGAAGCATACACCGGTGATCGGGTGGTTTGTGGCCTTGTTCGAGCCGTTGATGAACTGGTTCGGATTGCCGGGAGAGGCGGCGGTCGTGCTGGCGCTTGGTTTTATTTTAAACCTGTACGCCGCGATCGGCGCGATGTTTGTGCTGCCGCTGAGTTCCCATGCAATCTTTGTGCTGGCGGTGATGCTAAGCTTTGCCCACAATTTGCTGGTGGAGACGGCAGTATCAAAACGCACCGGGCTGTCAGCCGCCGCCATTTGCCTGATTCGCATCGGGACCGCGTTGCTTGCTGCGGCGGCGATCCGGCTGCTGATGCCGGCAGGTTCCGGCGGTGTGTCCGGGACAGCGGGTCAGGTGGCGTTCGACCCGTATTTTTGGAACATGGATACCGCGTCCTTTCTGGCTGAAATCGCAGGTAAAGCGTGGGCGAGCGTTTGGCAGTTGACGGTGATTGTCGTTCCGTTAATGCTTGTCATTCAAGTTTTTAAGGAAATCCGGTTTTTGGACCGTTTGGCCGGTTGGATGCGTCCCGTCACAGGGGTATTGGGGCTGCCGGAGAAAGCGTCGGTTCCGCTCCTGGCGGGGTTCTTTTTCGGCTTGGCGTATGGTGCGGGGGTGATCCTGCAGGCTACCCGGGAGGAGAATTTTACCCGCCGGGAGCTTTATCTGATGTTTGTTTTCCTGATTTTGTGCCATGCTGTGGTCGAGGATACCTTGCTGTTTGTCCCGCTTGGGGTGAACGCCTGGCTGTTATTCGGAACCCGGTTGGCCGCCGGTGTGGCGATAACGGCGGTGTTGTCCCGCGTGTGGCGTGAACGGGCGGAGGAGCAGCAGCTTGCAATCACTAAAGGGAAGTAAAACCAAAACCGCACCGTTTGACATTCCGGGCGGAACTACTGGAAATTGTACGGGGGAAGTCATGAGAAAGACGGAACGGTATCCGGTGCAGGGACCCAATGCGCTTTGGCAATTGTACAAGACGGTTTCTTTCTGGAAGGTGACGCGCAATTTTATCGTGATTCAAATCGCCCGCTATACCCCTTTTCTCAGCGTGAAAAATTGGCTGTACCGGACGTTTCTCGGCATGCGGGTGGGGGAACAGACCGCTTTCGGCTTGATGGTGATGCTGGACATTCTGTTTCCCGAGCGGATTCAGATCGGCAGCAATTCGATCGTCGGCTATAACAGCACGATTCTGGCCCATGAATATTTGATCGAAGAATACCGTCTTGGCGATGTGATCATCGGCAACCGGGTGATGATCGGCGCCAATACAACGATCCTGCCGGGCGTCACCATCGGGGACGGAGCCGTCATCGGGGCGGGATCGCTTGTCAACCGCGATATTCCGCCCGGGGCGTTTGCGGCGGGCAATCCGGTCCGCATCATTCGCGAACCGCAAGAGCCATAATTTTTTTCGTCGGCATGCCGCAACCGGTAGTGCGCGTAGTGTACTACAATTCAGATTCTTTCAGAATCCATTGACAGATCTTTCGACACGTGCTAACATTTGTAGGTACACTTTAGTATATTAGCAGACTAAAGCGCAGGTGGGTGGGACGGGACATGCAAAAGCCTTTATTATTCGAAAAACCGCAGGGGGTTCGGGACTTCCTGCCGGATACGGCAGCGAACAAGCGGCAGGTCGAGCGCGAGATTTCCGAGAATTTCGCCCGTTGGGGCTATCGTGAGATCATCACGCCGACGTTCGAATATATCGACACGTTTCAGACCGGGATTCGCGGGGCGGAAGACCGGGTTTTTAAATTTGTCGACCGGTCGGGCCGGACGGTCGCTTTACGCGCGGACATGACGGCACCGATTGCGCGGGTGGCCGCCTCTTTGCTGAAAAATTCGCCGTTGCCTCTCCGCCTGTCTTATACGGCGAATATTTTTCGCCAGCAGGAACTGGTGGCGGGCCGGGATACGGAATTTACGCAGGCGGGTGTCGAGTTGATCGGCGACGCGTCGCCTGATGCGGACGCCGAGATGCTGGCTCTGGCGGTTTCCACCCTGCAGGAGATCGGACTGGAAGGGTTCCGGCTGGCGCTTGGACAAGTCGGATTTTTGCACGGTTTATTTGCGGAACATGTGGCGGATGAAACGGTCCGGGAAAAGCTTAGAAACGCTCTGGCGGAAAAAGATTATGTGGCGTACGAGCGGGCGGTGGAAACGGAACTGGCGGAACCCGTTTCCGCGATTTTACTGCAGGTTCCCCGTTTGCACGGCGGCGTCGAAATCCTCGAAAAGGCGAGGGAACTGACGCGCAGTCCGCAAGCGCTGGATGCTTTGCGGAATTTGGAGGACATCTGGCGGGTCTTGGACATTCACGGCGTTACGGATTTCGTTCAAATCGATCTTAGCTTGCTTTTGGGACTGAATTATTACACCGGAGCCGTGTTTGAAGGATATGCCCCCATGATGGGATTCCCGGTTTGCGGAGGCGGCCGTTACGATGACCTGCTTGAAAAATTCGGACGCAAGGCCCCCGCGACAGGGTTTATTGTCGGAATCGAACGGGTGCTTGAGATTCTGGAGAAAAAAGGGACTTTTGCTGCCCGGCAGCGTTACCTGCTGTGTTACGAACCGGCGGACCGGGAGACTGCCCTGCAGTTTGCCGCATTTTTGAGGAGACGGGAGATTTTGGTTTCGACTTTTTGTGTCAGGGATCAAAAACCGCTTCCGAATCTTGCAGGTTCGCAAACGATTCGCCTGCGGTCAGCCGTCCTGGAAACGGAAGACGAACGGCTGGGCGAATTCTATCAAGCGTTTCGGACGGAGAGGGGAGGATCCCGGTGATGGCGAAAGAGGATCAATGGTTGACGGTTGCCCTGTCAAAAGGACGCATCATGACAGATACTCTGCGGGTGTTGCGGCAAGCGGGCATTCCCGTTCCGGAAGACATTGAGGATTCGCGCAAACTGATCCTGGAAACGCCAGATCGCTCAATCCGGTACATACTTGCGAAACCGGTGGATGTTCCCACCTATGTGGAATACGGGGTGGCGGATGTCGGGATCGTGGGCAAGGACGTATTGCTGGAAGCGGGGCGCGATCTGTATGAACTCCTGGATCTTGGGATCGGCTGCTGCCGGATGTGCGTATGCGGGCTGCCGGAAGCGAAAGGCGGGATGGTCAGCCGGGTGGCGAGCAAATACCCGCGGATTGCAACCGACTATTTTCGCAATCAGGGCAGGCAGGTGGAAGTGATCTTCCTCAACGGGTCGGTGGAATTGGCGCCGCTGATCGGACTGGCGGACCGCATCGTCGATCTCGTTGAGACCGGGCGGACACTCGCCGAGAACGGGCTGGCGATTCACGAAGAGATCGGACAAATCTCGACCCGCGTCGTGGCGAACCGCATGAGTTTCCGGCTGAAAAGCGAACAGATCGACAGTCTGGTGGCACGGTTAAGGCAAGTCGCCAAACAGACGGTGCAACAGGGGATCGGAAAGGGGGCACGGGCATGATACGCATTGTGGAAGCGAAAGATTTCTCGTTGAAACGGGAAGCGGTGGAACCTTACGGGAAAGAACGGGAAATTGTGCAAGATATTCTGCAACAGATCCGCCGGCATGGCGATCAGGCGCTGCGGGCGTTAACCCGGCGTTTTGACGGCGTCGATCTGGAAGACTTCCGGGTTCCGGAAAGCGCTTATGCCGATGCTTACGGAAAAGTGACAACCGGCTTCGTGGAGGCCCTCCGCGGCGCGATTGCAAACATTCGCCGCTATCATGAAGCGCAGCGGCGGCAGTCCTACATGCTGCTCGATGAAGAAGGAACCACGCTGGGGCAGTTGATCCGGCCTTTGCAGCGGGTGGGGGTGTATGTGCCGGGGGGGACGGCCGCCTATCCGTCAACCGTTCTGATGAACGTGATACCGGCGCTTGTGGCAGGCGTCCCGGAAATTGTCGTCGTGACGCCGCCAGATAAGGAAGGAAACGTGCATCCGGGAGTTCTTGTCGCTTTACGGGAACTGGGGATTGCGGAAGCGTACCGGGTGGGCGGTGCGCAGGCGATCGGCGCTCTTGCGTACGGCACCGAGTCGATCCGGTCTGTCGACAAAATCGTAGGGCCCGGTAATATTTTTGTGGCCCTTGCGAAACAGGCGGTGTTCGGCAAAGTCAGCATCGAGAGCATCGCCGGTCCGTCCGATATATTGGTGGTCGCGGACAATACCGCGGATCCGGAGTATGTGGCGGCGGATTTGCTGTCACAGGCGGAGCACGGGGAAACTTCGCAGGCGATTCTGGTAACGCCCTGCCGCGATTTGGCTGAAAAAACGGCCCATGCTCTCGAACGGCAGCTGGCTGTCCTGCCGCGCCGGGCGATGACCGAAGTCGCGATCCGCAACATGGGGGCGATCGTCGTCACGGTGGATTTGGCGGAAGCGATCGATGTGGCCAACCGGGTCGCGCCGGAACACCTGGAACTGATCGTCGCCAATCCGGACGATTGGATCGGTCGCATCCGCAACGCAGGCGCCATTTTTGTCGGCGCCTATTCGACAGAACCGGTCGGCGACTACTACTGTGGTACCAACCACGTGCTGCCGACGGAGGGGACGGCCCGTTTTTCGTCGCCGCTCAATGTCGACGACTTCTTGAAGAAGACGTCGTTGATCCGGTACAGCAAGACCGCCTTGTTGAAACACGGGCACAAAATCATCGCCATGGCGGAAGCGGAAGGGCTTGCGGCGCATGCCAACGCCGTGCGCATCCGGCTGGAAAAGGAAGGAAAGTGACGGTTATGAGTACGACGCGGATCGGTGAAATCAAAAGGGATACGTTGGAAACCCAAATCTCCCTGAAGCTGAATCTTGACGGGCAGGGGAAAAGCGACTTGTCGCTGCCGGTGCCGTTTTTGCAACATATGCTCGACCTGTTCGCCAAACATTCCGGCTTCGATTTGGTTGTTGTGGCCAGAGGCGACACGGAGATCGACGATCACCATACGGTGGAGGATATCGGGATTTGTCTGGGACAGGCGTTCAAACAGGCAATCGGTGACAAGGCGGGCATCCGTCGCTACGGCAACCGTTTCACGCCGATGGATGAGACGCTTGCGCAGGTTACCGTCGATCTCTCAGGCCGCTCCCATTTGGTATTCAACGCGGAATTTCCGGCGGAGAAAGTGGGGAATTTCCAGACGGAACTGGTGCGGGAGTTCTTTCAGGCGTTTGCGGCGAATGCGGGTGTCACGCTGCATGTCAACCTGCATTACGGCACAAACACTCACCATATGATCGAAGGGATTTTTAAGGCTTTTGCCGGGGCGTTGTCAGAAGCTGCGCGAAGAGACGGGAACATCCGGGGCGTGCTTTCCACCAAAGGGGTGCTAGAATGAACCGCGTGCCGATGGGATGATTTTTACTTCATTTTGATGGGAGGATTCTGATGATCGCGATTGTCGACTATGGCATGGGCAACCTCCGGTCGGTGCAAAAAGCGTTTGAAAAAGTGGGACATCGAGCGACGATCACCAGCCGGCGGCAGGATGTGGAAGCGGCTAACGGAGTCGTGCTGCCCGGGGTCGGCGCGTTTGGCGACGCGATGTTTCACCTGCGGGAATCGGGTTTGGCGGATGCGGTCAAACAAGCGGCCCAACAGGGGAAACCGCTGCTGGGAATCTGTTTGGGGATGCAGTTGCTGTTCAGCACATCGGAGGAACACGGCCATCATCGCGGGCTGGATCTGATTTCCGGCCATGTGAAACGGTTTCAAGGCAATTTCAAAATTCCCCAGGTCGGCTGGAACAGCCTGCGGATCAAGCGGAAGCATCCGCTGCTTGAAGGTGTCAAACAAGAAGATTATGTCTACTATGTGCACAGTTATGTGGTCGATCCAGCCGACCGCGGCGTGATTCTGGCGACCAGCGATTACTACGGAGAAGTTCCGGGGGTTGTCGCTCGCGACAACATTTTCGGCATCCAGTTCCATCCGGAGAAAAGTTCGGCGGCCGGCCTGCGCATGCTGGACAATTTCGGCAGGATGTGCGTGGAAGGAGTCTTGACATGAGCCAACACCAAAGGGAATTTATCCTCTATCCGGCGATCGACATATTGGGTAGCAAGGCGGTCCGGCTGCTGCGCGGCGATTATGAAGAGAAAACCGTATACAGCGACAATCCGGTCGAGGTAGCCCGCAAGTGGGTGGAGCAGGGGGCCGAATTTATCCACGTGGTGGACTTGGACGGCGCGAAAGAAGGCTCCCAGCAAAACCGGCCCGTTATCGAAGCGATCGTCAAAAACATCCCGGTGCCGGTGCAGGTCGGCGGCGGCATCCGGACCGGCGAAACGCTGGAAACCCTCTTTTCGCGGGGCGTGGCACGCTGCATTTTGGGGACGGCTGCGGTGCGGGAACCCGATTTTGTCAAACAGGCGTTGGCCGAATACGGCGAGAAGATCGTCATCGGCATCGACGCGAAAAACGGCTGGGTGGCGGTCAACGGCTGGCTGGAAACATCGGACATCTCGGCGATCGAACTCGGCCGGCAGCTGAAAGACTGGGGAGCGAGCCGGGTGATTTTTACCGACATCACGCGGGACGGTACGCTGGCGGGCCCCAATTTGGCTGCAAATATCGAACTGGCGGAAGCGACCGGTCTGCAAGTGATCGCGTCGGGCGGCGTCAGGGGAACGAAAGACCTGCTGGAACTTGTCAAGTATCGCTCGGCGGGGGTCGCCGGAGCGATCATTGGAAAAGCGCTGTATGCCGGAAGCATCGAGCTGAAAAGCGCCATCGGCCAAGTCAGGCAGGCCCTGACTGATAGCGGAGGGGGAGCGGAATGTTAACAAAGCGCATCATCCCGTGTTTTGACGTGAAAAATGGCCGGGTGGTGAAAAATGTTTCGTTCTTGACCAACGAACGGGATGCGGGCGACCCCGTGGCATTAGCCGCCTACTATGAGGAAGCGGGGGCGGATGAGTTGGTTCTGCTGGATATCACGGCTTCCGTCGAAGGGCGCTCGACCATGATGGAGATTGTCCGCAGAACGACCGAACAGGTGTTTATCCCGTTTACGGTCGGCGGCGGCATTTCCTCGGTCGAGGACATCCGGGAGATCCTGAAAGCCGGTGCCGACAAAGTCTCCATCAATACGGCGGCCGTCAAGAATCCGCAACTGATCGCGGAAGGGGCGAAGCGGTTCGGACAGCAATGCATCGTGGTCGCCATCGACGGCAAATACGACCCTGCCAAAGGCGATTGGGAAGTCCTGATTCACGGCGGGCGAACGCCGACGGGAATCCGTGTGGTCGAATGGGCCAAACGAGCGGAAGCGCTGGGGGCGGGCGAGATTTTGCTCACTTCCTTCGATCAGGACGGGCAAAAAGACGGCTATGACCTGCCGTTGACCCGGGCCGTGTCGGAGGCGGTGTCCATCCCGGTGATTGCGTCGGGGGGAGCCGGCAAGAAAGAGCATTTTTACGATGTGTTCACCGAGGGAAAAGCGGATGCGGCGCTGGCTGCCTCGATTTTTCATTTCAAGGAAACGTCTGTCGGAGAAGTCAAAAACTACTTGCAGCAAAGGGGGGTGCCGGTCCGGTGGAGCTGAAATCGAAGAATGCGGAGTGGATCGAACAACTCCGGTTTGACGAACGGGGCTTGATTCCGTCTGTGATTCAGGATACGGACAGCAAAGCGGTTTTGATGGTTGCGTATATGAATCGCGAATCGTTGATGAAAACGCTGGAAACCGGACAAACCTGGTTTTGGAGCCGGTCCCGCAACGAATTGTGGAACAAGGGAGCAACCTCCGGCCATTTCCAACGGGTGAAGCGGATTGCCTGCGATTGCGACCGGGACACGCTGCTGTTGGAAGTCGAACAGACCGGAGCCGCGTGCCACACCGGAGCGTACACCTGTTTTTTTGAACGGGTGTATGGGGATGAGGAAATTGCCGAGGGAAGCGGTCCGGTGGAAGGGAAGCCCGATTTTTCCATATTGGCGAAACTGATCGAAACGATCGCCGACCGTTACGAGAAACGGCCGGAAGGGGCCTACACGACCTATCTGTTTGACAAAGGGCTTGATAAAATTCTCAAGAAAATCGGTGAAGAAGCGACCGAAGTGGTGGTGGCGGGCAAGAACCCTGACGCCGGGGAACTGGTGGCCGAGGCGGGCGATCTGATATACCACTTGCTGGTGCTTTTGAGACAACAGGGAATTTCGTTTGGCGCGGTGCTCGCGGAACTGGAACGGCGGCACGGTGTGAAGGACATGCGGAACAAAAGCGAATAAACCTTCGGCCAGCATCCGAATATGCGGGAACGCAGCGCCCCTGCCTGCGTGCCCGTATATTTTTTTGGCCTGCATCCTCCAGAATTGAAGGAAATTACGGAAGATTGCTGAATTATTACCGGTAAAAACGACAGTGGAGGTACCGTCATGGAAGCGATGCAGCGGCTGTTTAGCATGACTATTTTCAAACTTACCCAACGCTATTGGTGGTCGCCCTGGGCGATCGGGCTTTACTTTGTGCTGCTGCTTGCCGTTGGTTTCCATACGGAACTGCAGTCCCTGCGGGAAACGCTGTTCGTTCTCTACGGGATGGGGATTACTTATGTCGTCACTCTATTTGGCGAGCGGGCAGGCCTGTTAAGTTCACTGGTCTGCTATGCGATGTTCGCATTTCCCCTTTACAAGAATCGCTTGCAGGAAATTCGGTCGGGAGCGCCGGAAGGGTTTGTGCTGGAAGGGTTTGTCATGCCGGTCGCCTTCTTTTTGTTGAGCATTTACGTCGGACGGGTGATTGTGAATTCGCGCAAGGTGAACGAAGAGACGGAACGGTTGTATCGGAAAATCCTGGATTTGCACCACCGCTCGGAGCGGACTTTTGCCGGTTTTGTCTTGGCGATGTCACATGCCATCGAATTGAAGGATCCTTATACGAAAGGGCATTCCGAAAGAGTGGCCTGTTACGCGATCTGGCTTGCCGAAAAATTGGGACTTCCTTTCAACGAGCGAAAGCAGCTCTTCTACGGGGCCGTTTTGCACGATATCGGAAAAATCGGGATTCCCGATTCGGTTCTTTTAAAGAAGGGGCGCCTGGAGCCGGACGAATGGGTGGAAATGCAGTTGCATCCGTCCATCGGCAAAACCGTGTTGGAAGCGGTTCCGGGTTTTGAGTACGTGCTCGATCCGGTAGCCCTTCATCACGAGAACCTTGACGGGACCGGTTATCCTTACGGTCTCAAAGGTGACAGCATCCCCCTTTCGGCGCGGATTGTCGCGATCGCCGATGCTTTTGACGCGATGACGTCCGACCGCCCGTATCGGCAAGGGATGAGCCCGGAGGTTGCGGTTGAAGAGCTGTACCGCTGCATAAAAACCCGTTATGATGCAAAATTGGTCGATCTGTTCGTGCGGATGTTGCGGGAAAGGGAGTTCCGGCTGGCGACGAAGGAAGAATTCACCGAGTGCTTTAAGCGGATGACGCAATAATTCTTTTTGCTTTTTCTTCACACCCCGATCTGTGATATACTTTGGGAAAAGGTAAACATAATCTTATCTTTTTTCCGGCTATCGCGGGAGGTGACTCAATTGGATCACAAACAGCAAGCAATACGTCGACGCCCGGACAGCAATGTGATTCCCTTTCGGTTGGATGCCGCATTTTTCTTTGAACGAGCCGTACGGCATTTGGACCGTCACAACCTGCAGAGCGCTCTGAAATATTTCCGCAAAGCGCTGGAATACGAACCGGACAATCCCGTCAACCACTGCAATCTGGCGGGTGTTTTGTCGGAGATGGGTTCCTTTGAGGAATCGAATGAGATTTTGGAAAATGTACTGCAGACGATCGACCCGCACATGTACGAGTGTTACTTTTACATGGCGAACAACTGGGCCAATATGGGCCGTTACGATAAAGCGGAAGAGTGTGCCGCACGCTATCTGGAATTGGAACCGCATGGCGAATTTGCAAAAGACGCGGAAGAGATGCTTGATATTCTCATCGAGGAATTCGGCGGCGGGGAAGTGTTGCGGCAGCGTATCGTGGAAAAAGAAGCCGAGCGCAAAGAACAGGATTTGGTCGGAAAGCTGTTGGAACAAGGCAAATTCATGGAAGCGGCCGCTTACTTGCAAAAAACGATCGAGCAGCATCCCGAATTGATCGCGCCGCGGAACAACTTGTCGCTCGCCTACTATTACCTCGGACAACTCGATACGGCTGTCGCAATCGCACAGGAAGTGTTGGCGAAAGACCCCGGTAATATTCACGCGCGATGCAACTTGGCCGTTTATTATCAGCACCTTGGGCGGAAAGAAGAACTGGCGTACCTGCTGGAAGGGCTCAGCAAGGTGTATCCGCTCAATTTTGACCAAAGTTACAAGTTGGCGACGACGATGGGAATTCTCGGCGAGCATAAAGCGGCGCACCGGTTGTTTTTGCAGTTGTCCCGCTGGAGCGAGGAAGCCGATCCGGCTTTGTTGCACTGTGTAGCCGCATCCGCTTGCAATATCGGGAACTACGGATATGCAAAGCGAATCTGGCAAGATATACAGATTTTGGATCCGAAGGGCGAAGTGGCGCCTTTTTATCTGAAAGCTTTGGAAGAAGCCGAAGCGAAAGGAACGGTCGTCAGACCCGTCTCCTATCATTACCAGATTCCGTTTCACGAACAGTTCAAGCAGATGCGGGAACAATTGAAGGCGGGGAAAGTCGGGAACTGGCGCAACGACCCGCTGATTCGCTCGTCTTTGTTCTGGGCCCTTCGACACGGCGACATTGAAACCAAAATCCAGGTCATCCAAACCTTTGCCCTGATCGCCGATCGCGAAGTGGAGCAGGCGCTGCGTGAATTTGTCAACCGGCCGGATGAGATCGAACAGCTCAAATTGCTTGCTCTCTATGTGCTGCGCCATATCGGCGCAGAGGGGCCTTTTGCCGAGATGTCCGATTTCAAACCTGAATGGAAGGCGGTTCTCGACAAGGCGCGGACGGTTTTGCAGGCATACGGCGGCGAATTGTTCGAAGTGTCGCGTAAAATTTGGGCCGATTTTCTTCTGAAGAGTTTGCGCCATCCGCCCCGCATGACCAATCCGGGTACCTGGGCGGGTGCGTTGGCGTATTGCGTGTTGCGCCAGCAGGGTATTTCCGTCACGCAGCGGGAGATCGCGGAGCGGCTCGGCGTGTCGGTCGGTGCGATTTCAAAGATCTCACGGCGAATCGTACAAAAAATTGAATCGTAATGTGACTCACAGTTTATTTTTGGCATTTTGCTGTATACTGAGAGCAGGGTGGCGAAGCCTGCTCTTTTTTAAACACACGGAATGTTTCAGTCATTGGACGGGGTGATTCGGATGTTTGACTTGATTATTGTTGGAGCCGGTCCGGCGGGGCTGTCCGCGGCGGTTTACGCGGCGCGGGCCAACTTGAAAGTCGTTGTGCTCGAAAAAGGATTGCCCGGCGGGCAGATGCAAAACACGACGGAAGTGGAGAACTATACGGGTTTCAAGATGATCATGGGGCCGGAGCTATCCCAGGTCATGCACGAACACGCCCTGCATCTCGGAGTTGATTACAGAAACGGAAACGTCGAGAAGGTGGAACTGGAAGGCAAAATCAAAAAAGTTTATACGGACCAGGAAGTTCTGACAGGAAAAGCGGTCCTGATCGCGACCGGGGCGGAACCGAAACAGCTCGGCGTCAAAGGTGAGACGGAGTTCCGCGGGCGGGGCGTCAGTTACTGCGCGACGTGCGACGGCGCGTTCTTCAATGAAAAACGGCCCGGCATGGACAAGGGAATTGTCGTGGTCGGAGGCGGCGATTCCGCCGTGGAAGAAGGGACTTTCCTCACCCGCTTTAACAAAGTGACGCTGATTCACCGCCGCGATAAACTGCGTGCCCAGCCGATTTTGCAAAAGCGTGCGTTTGACAACCCCCGCATGAGTTTTGTTTGGGACAGTACGGTGGAAGAAATCGCGGGAGATACGGCGGTCACGAAAGTCAGGGTGAAGAATTTGAAAACGGGCGAAATGACGGAACTCCCGACCAACGGTGTATTTATCTATGTAGGGATGAAGCCGAACACCGATTTCCTGGCAGGTTCCCGGATTTTGAACGAAAGCGGCTATATTCCGACCGATGAGAACATGAAGACCTCGATTCCGGGGGTATTTGCCGCCGGCGACGTAAGGGAAAAAGGGCTCCGTCAGATTATTACGGCGGCTGCCGACGGGGCGATCGCGGCGATGTCCGCGTACCATTACGTCGAATCCTGGGAAGACGCTGAAGCAGGGGCAGCCGTTTAAATGTGGTAGAATGGATCAGGGTGAAGCAAGTGGCAGAAGGACAGTTTATCATTGTGGGCACGGCCGGTCACATCGACCATGGGAAGACAACCCTGGTCAAGGCATTGACGGGCCTTGACACGGATACGCATAAGGAAGAAAAGGAGCGGGGCATTTCGATCGATATCGGCTTTGCCCCTCTTACACTCCCCGATGGCAAGCGCATCGGGGTTATTGATGTTCCCGGACACGAGCGTTTCATCAAGAACATGCTGGCTGGCGCTGCGGGAATCGATTTGATTCTGCTGGTGATTGACGCCAACGAGGGCATCATGCCGCAAACCCGGGAACATCTGCACATCGTTGAGATGCTGCATGTGCAAAAAGGGATCGTTGTTTTGACGAAAATCGACACGGTGGACGAAGAATGGCTGTCGCTTGTGACGGAAGAAGTGCGTGAAGGCCTGAAAGATTCGATCTTGGCGGACGCTCCGATCGTCCCGGTGTCGGCCTGCACCGGACAGGGCATCGGGGAACTGCGCAACATGATCGCGCGGATGTCCGGGGAGATCCAACCCCGCGAGGTGAACGCGCCGTTTCGGATGCCTGTCGACAGGGTGTTTTCGGTTCCCGGTTTCGGTACGGTAGCGACGGGAACGATTTTTGCAGGCATCGTCAGAACGGGAGACGCGGTTGAAATCCAACCGTCCGGTCGGCAAGCCCGCATCCGTTCGATTCAAGTGCACGGCGAAGCAACCGACAAAGCGCAAGCGGGACAGCGTACCGCGCTGAATCTTGTCGGAGTCGAGCGCGACGAACTGGAACGGGGGTTTGTGATTGCCGCGCCGCATACTTTCAAGCCGTCGACGTTGATCGACGCCCGTTTTCGCCTGTTGTCGGACAGTCCGCGGCCCCTCACCAACCGCATGCGCGTTCGCCTGTAC
This sequence comes from Effusibacillus sp. SKA8, assembly GCF_058273125.1. Lineage (NCBI taxonomy): Bacteria > Bacillati > Bacillota > Bacilli > Caryophanales > Alicyclobacillaceae > Effusibacillus > Effusibacillus sp. SKA8. Next base: position 53,332 of record NZ_JBZCSF010000011.1, read on the forward strand.
ATCGGGGCGAGCGAAGTGCTGGGGCGGGTGATTTTGCTTGACCGGAACGAATTGCAACCGGATGAGGACGCGCTGATCCAGATCGATTTGGAGGCACCCGTGACATGCGAGGCGAAAGACCGCTTTATCCTCCGTACCTATTCCCCGATGTACACCATCGGCGGGGGTGTCGTGATCGATCCGCACCCCAACCGCTTGCACCGACGAAACCGGCAAAACATTATAGAAAACCTGGAATCCCGGGAAAAAGGCGGCCCACACACCCGCCTTATCCAAATCCTGGACGAGGAACCAGGCTTGACGCTCGCGGAATTGGCCGCCAGAATGAAAGCGACGCAAGAGCAGACGCGGGCCTGGGCGGGCGAGTTGACGGCATCCGGCCAGATTCTCGAACTGCCGGGGGGAAAAGGGTTCGTGACTGCCAAGTCGCTGCAGGGGCTGCTGGATGAAATCGAGGACAAAATCCGGGCTCACTACGCACGCGATCGCTTTCATGCTTATGTGGCGAAGGCGCAAGTTCTCTCCCAACTGTCAAAAAAGCTGAAACCGAAAGTCTATGACGGTATCCTCGAGATGGGAGCGGCAAAAGGCCGCATCGAGGTCAAGCAGGACAAGATCCGGCTGGCGGGATACACGGTTCCACTATCATTGAAAGAAAAACAAATTTTGCAGGAGATTGCGGACAAGTTCCGGAAGCAGTTGTTCCAGCCTCCGACGCCGCAGGAACTGACGGCGGCTTACAAGGGGCAGGAAAAGGTTGTGCAAGGCCTGGTCAGCCTGTTGAAAGAACAAGAAGTTCTGGTGGAAGTGGAGGAAGGGCTGCTGTTTGCCAAAGAGGCGATCGACAAGACCCCGCGAATTCTCGCCGAAATAGCGGGTGCAGACGGTTTTACGGTCGCGCAATTCAGGGACCGGGTCGGCACTTCGCGGAAATTTGCATTGGGCCTTCTCGAATATATGGACCGCCTGAAATGGACGAAACGGATCGAGGACCGGCGCGTTTTGCTCAAAACCGAGTAGCCGCCAAGCGAACACCGGATTGCATCGTCACATTTTTTTTACTTGATCGTAATATAAACGCAACAATTTTTGGGTACACTGAAGATGTAACAATTTGACCCCCTTTTTCATATACTTTCACTTGGCGTGAGTGGAGAGACACGCCTCTTTTTTTTTGTTGCCATCCCGGGCGATCTGCACAATCGGAATTGTCTTGGCGGATCCTGCGTGATATTCTAATGACGGCGGGAGTTGATGTTCATGCAAATCGTCACAAATTGCGTCTTGCGCCGCGGCAGCCGGGTTCTGATGCTGCAAAAACCCCGGCGGGGCTGGTGGGTGGCGCCCGGAGGAAAAGTGGAATCCGGCGAGTCGCTTGTGGAAGCGGTTACAAGGGAATTTTGGGAAGAGACCGGTTTGTCGCTGGAACGTCCGGAACTGCGCGGGGTCTTCACCGTGATCCTGCAGGACGGAAAAGAGCTTGTCGATCATTGGCTGCTGTTCACTTTTTATGCGGAGTCTTGCGCGGGGCAGTTGCATGCCGCATGCGAGGAAGGACGCCTGGAATGGGTAAGCGTCGAGGCGTTGGAAAAGCTCCCGATGGCGGAAGGAGACCGGATTTTCCTGCGGCATATTTTGCAACAGCCCACTCTGTTGACGGGAAAATTCACATATACGCCCGACTATGAACTTCTCGGCTGGAACCCGGAAAATCCGCTGCCGGTTCTGAGGTGAGAAGGATTCGTACGCCATATGGCCATCTCATGTGGCGTTTTTTATTTGGTATAATGAAGGATGAAACCCTTTGCGGGAGGTGGTACCATGCATCCGGCTGTCAAAATTCTGATTTTGACGGGCTTGTCCGGGGCGGGAAAATCGGTTGCGCTGCAAAGCCTTGAGGACCTCGGATATTTTTGCGTCGACAATTTGCCACCTGCCTTGATTCCAAAATTGGGAGAGCTCGTTTACCAATCGGACGGCAAAGTGTCAAAGGTGGCGTTGGTGTGCGATCTTCGCGCCCGCGCTTTTGACAAGGAACTGTTTGAAGCCGTCAACGAGTTGGAAGAAAGGATCGGGATTACCTGTCAGGTGCTTTATATGGAGGCGGATGACGAAACGCTGGTCAACCGCTATAAGGAAACGAGGAGACGCCATCCGTTGGCGCCGGAAGGACGGATTACGGAAGGCATCGCCAAAGAACGCAAAAAGCTGGAAGAAATACGGGGCCGCGCGGACTGGATCATCAACACCAGCAAGATGAAACCGTCGGAGTTGAAAGCGTTGATCAGCGAGCGGTTTACCCATTCCGACGAACGAAAGCTGAGGATTCATATCGTGTCTTTCGGTTTCAAACACGGCATTCCGATCGATGCCGATTTGGTGTTTGACGTCCGGTTTTTGCCGAATCCCCATTATGTGGAATCACTGCGACCGTTGACCGGGAAAAATCCGGAAGTGTACGACTACGTGATGAAGTGGCCGGTCACCCAACAATTTGTCGAGAAGCTGATCGATCTGGTGGATTTTCTGATTCCCCATTTTGAGAAGGAAGGAAAACAGCAGGTTGTGATCGCGATCGGCTGTACGGGGGGGCAGCACCGCTCCGTCTCCATCGCCGAACTCTTGTACCGCCATCTGCAACATAACGATTCGGTCGTGGTCACCCATCGCGACTGTGCAAAGGAACGATAATCATGGTCAAAAAATGGTGGCTGCTCGCCTGGACATTGTGCGTGTTTGGCCTCGGCCTGATTACGGCAGGAGCCGGATTGCATGCGGTAATGGGGCAGGCGTCGGTAATCGGCTTGGCATGTCTTTTGGTGGGTTCCGGGTTGCTCGCGCTCGGGTGGTGGCGGGATGAGCAGATCGGCCGTAAGGAAATGCTGGCCAAGTACAGACGGCCCAGGTTGGTCGTGATCGGGGGAGGCACGGGGCTGTCGGTCCTGCTGCGGGGACTGAAGCAATATGACGCGGACATTACCGCTGTTGTAACCGTCGCGGATGACGGCGGATCGTCCGGACGCCTGCGGTCTGATTTTGACATGCCGCCGCCGGGAGACATCCGGAACTGCCTCGTGGCCTTGGCGGATACGGAACCGCTTTTGGAAAAATTGTGGCAGCACCGGTTTAAGGCGGGAGAAGGGCTTGCCGGACACAGCTTCGGCAACCTGTTTATCGCCGCGATGACGGATGTTACCGGGGACTTTGAGACGGCCATCCGTGAAACGTCGAGGGTGCTTGCCGTACGGGGCCGCGTGCTTCCGGCGGTCGGGAGAGCGGTGATCCTGAAAGCCCATATGACGGACGGTACGGTTGTCACCGGAGAGTCACAGATTCCCAACGTCGGCAAAAAAATTCGGCGGGTGGAGATCGAGCCTGCCGATGTGTCGCCTTTGCCCGAAGTGATGCAAGCGCTGCAGGAAGCGGACGCGATCATTATCGGCCCCGGCAGTTTGTATACGAGCATCTTGCCAAACCTGCTGGTTCCGGGGATTGCCGACGCCATCCGGGCGTCGAAAGCAAAGAAAATTTACATTTGCAACGTGATGACCCAGCCCGGAGAAACCGACAACTATTCGGCTTCGCAGCATGTAAAAGCGATTTACGATCATGTGGGACCCGATTTGTTTCAGTATGTGCTTGTCAATTCCGCGCCGATTCCGCCAGCGGTGATCGAGCAGTACCGTGAAAAACAAGCGGCTCCCGTCGTGGCGGACACGTGGAACCTGCAGCAGATGGGGCTCAATGTGATCGCCCGAAACTTCCTTCATTACGCGATTTACGCCCGGCATGACGCAAGTCGCATCAGCGAACAGATTTTATCGATTCTCGCAAGGGATCTGAAGAAAAGACAAACGGGTTTCCAGGAGGCTGACGATGTCGTTTGCGTCCAGAACGAAAAAAGAATTGACTCAACTGGAAGCTAAACTCTGCTGTCAAAACGCGGAATTGTCGGCGATGGTCAGGCTCAGCGGCAATATGGAAGAAACGAACAGCCGCCCGGCGCTTGTGATTTCCACCGAGAACGCCGCGATCGCGAGAAGGATGTACACGCTGATCCGCAGGATTTTCGGTGCCCATGCGGAGGTCCTTGTCCGCAAGAAAATGCGGCTGAAAAAAAACAACGTGTACATGGTCCGGGTTCCCTTCCGCGTGCAGGAAATTCTTCAACAATTGAAAATCGTTGAAATCGGTGTACAATATAAGCAGGAAATCGACTCCGAGCTGGTTGCGAGACCCTGTTGCAAACGGGCGTATCTGCGCGGAGCGTTTCTTGCGGCTGGCTCGGTGAACGACCCGGAGAGCAACTCCTATCATCTGGAGATCGCCTTGAGCGAGAAACGCTTGGGCCAATCGCTGCTCGCCCTGGTCAACGAATTTCAATTGAACGCGAAGCTGATCGAACGCAAGAAAGTGCATGTGGTATATCTCAAGGAAGGAGACAAGATCATCGAATTCCTGAACATTATCGGGGCTCACCAAGCGCTTCTGCATTTTGAGGATGTGAGAATCCTCAAGGGCATGCGCAATCAGGTGAACCGTCTGGTCAATTGCGAAACGGCCAACCTGAACAAGACGATTCACGCGGCGGTCCGCCAAATCGAAAATATCCGGCTGGTTGAGCAGGTGATCGGGCTGGAAAACTTACCGCCCCATTTGAAGGAAGTAGCCGAACTTCGATTGAAGTATCCCGATATCAACCTCAAAGAGTTGGGATCCATGCTGGCGGGAAACGTTTCAAAATCGGGAGTGAACCACAGGCTGCGCAAGCTGGAAGAGATAGCAGACAAACTCAGGGAGGGATTCGGATGGCCGAAAAAAGTGTAAAAGTCAATTTGCGGGCCGGTCTCCATGCGCGTCCGGCAGCTTTGTTCGTACAACAGGCCAACAAGTTCACCAGCGAGATCTTTGTCGAAAAGGACGGCAAATCGGTCAACGCAAAAAGCATTATGGGCATTATGTCGCTTGCCATTTCAAAAGGGACGCAAATTACAATCAAGGCCGAAGGCGCCGATGCGGAGCGGGCGGTCGAGACTTTGGCCGAAATGGTTGCACGGGAAGAATAGGGCTTATGAATCCGTTGGACTGGATCCATCGCTGGGACGACTATGAAATGATGATGTATGTCGGGAAGGACGACTCTGGGCAGGAAAAAATTTTTATGCAGGTCTCAAGGATCATTCGCACGGAGCAAGCAATCGGCCAAGAGATCCTGTACGACCGGGAGATCGGTCTGTTGAACGCGGAAATCATCCGCGGCGTGAATCGTGACGCTTGGGAAGAAAAGCAGTTGCGCTGGTTTTTGGATACGCATCCCGATCTTGTCGAACGGGAAAAAGCATATCTCAAGGAATGGGAGAAAAGCCGCTAGTTCTTTTCTTGTAGAAGGATCGACGTGAAGCCAAGGTTGCTCTGCAGCAAGCGTTTGAAAAGTATGGTTTGCAGTAGCCTCTCGTTGCCTGTGAAAAAAGCGACCCTCCGTTTTTCGGACGGTCGCTTTTTTACGCGGGTTTGTTGCCGGTTTGTCAGAGCGTTTTTTGACCGGGTTTCCAGTCGGCCGGGCAAAGCCCGCCGGCTTGCAGAGCTTGCAGCACACGCAGCGTTTCGTCTACGCTGCGACCGATGTTGTTGTCGTGTACAACCTGGTAACGGATAATCCCTTCCGGGTCGATGATGAAGAGACCGCGCAGCGAAATTCCCTTGTCTTCGATCAAAACGTCATAGGCACGCGCCACTTCTTTCGTGATGTCGGACGCGAGCGGATAGTTGATTTCGCCCAATCCGCCCTTGTCGCGGGGAGTTTGGATCCATGCGCGGTGCGTGTACACGCTGTCGATGGACACACCGAGGATTTCGGCGCCGAGATCGGAAAATTCTTTCGCCCGGTCGCTGATTGCCGTGATTTCGGTCGGGCAGACAAACGTGAAGTCAAGCGGATAGAAGAACAGAACGAGCCATTTTCCCTTGTAGTCTTCAAGCGATGCGTAGTGATCGAGTGTTTCGAGGTTCTTGGTTGTCACCATTCGGAAGTCAGGCGCTTTTTGACCTACCAGCGGCATATGTAAAACCTCCCACGTAAAATTTTTACCCAAGAGGCGCAGGAACACCGGTGGCTCCTGCGCTCGGGTATTAGTGTAGACAATTGTATGATACCATTATAACTTTCTGGAATCAATACAATAATAAAATGTTTAAAAATTAGACAAAAAAGTTTGAATGTTGACGGCAAGGCTGCGGATTGTCTATAGGGTGAGAGTCCCGAATGGCGAAGGTAGCAGTAGCCATAGCTTAAAGCAAGGGTGTCCGCCGCGAGGCGGAAGCTGATGTTGCTGGCGGCAAACCTCCGGCCTGAGGAACACGAACTTCATATGAGGCTAGCGATTGTTGGATGAGTCTGCACAACAAGACAAGGTCCTTGCTACCAAAGACAATCGAGAGTAAATGAAGCAGGTAGATGGAGGGAAAGACAACGCCCTTACCCGGGGAGACCTGCCGGCGCGCCGATTCAATTGGTAACCCGTACCGTGAGGTACGGCTGAACCGGCAGGAGTCAGCAGAGGCCATAGTACCTGCGAGGAGACGACCAAACAGGGAAGGGCCGAACATGATTGTGAGGGTTGGTCATGGCAAGTTCGAGAGAAGAGCAAAGAAAGCAGAAAATCCCGAAGGGGAGCTATCTTCAGGAGGAAGCAGTGAATCTGCAGGGGACGGAAGAAGCGCCGAGTTCTTCACCGGCACGACCCAAGGAACCAACCCGCGAAGTGTGCCTGGATCACCTGATGGAGCAAGTGGTAAACCGTGAGAATATGCTCATAGCCTTGCACCGTGTCGAGAGAAACAAAGGAGTGGCAGGAGTTGACGGAATGGAGATAAAATCCCTTCGACCATTCCTGCTCGACAACTGGACGCATATCCGAAATCAACTTCTCAACGGGACCTACCAACCGAAACCGGTCCGTCGAGTCGAAATCCCGAAACCAGATGGAGGAATACGGTTACTCGGAATCCCAACGGTGCTGGACCGCTTGATCCAGCAGGCTCTTCTACAAGTCTTAACCCCGATCTTGGATCCCACTTTCTCGTTTTGTGCGCTATGCAGATGATTGTAACATTTACGTGAAAAGCCGACGCGCGGGTGAGAGGGTACTTGCCAGTGTCAAACGATTTGTAGAAGAACGACTCAAGCTGAAAGTAAATATGGAAAAGAGTGCGGTAGACCGGCCATGGAAACGCAAGTTTCTCGGCTTCTCATTCACGTGGTCCAAAGAACCAAAGATACGTCTCGCACCGAAAACGGTGAAACAGTTCAAGATAAAAATACGGGAATTGACGAGCCGGAGGAAAAGTCAATCCATGGAACAACGGATCCAGAAACTCAATGAATATCTTCTTGGTTGGAGCGGCTACTTTCGCCTGGCAGACACGCGTAGCGTATTCCAATCCCTTGATGAATGGGTTCGGCGAAGGCTGAGGATGTGTCTTTTGAAACAATGGAAGAAACCGAAGACAAGAAGAAGGAATTTGATTGCCTTAGGAATCCCAGAGGAGCAAGCGGTTCTGATAAGCGGATCACGAAAGGGTTACTGGAGACTCTCAAACACACCGCAAGTAAATAAAGCCCTTGGTCTCGCTTGTTGGCGGAACAAGGACTTACAAGCTTGGTCGAAAGACTTGACATACTTCGTTCCACAACATGAACCGCCGTATACCGAACGGTACGTACGGTGGTGTGAGAGGACGGGGGTTAGCCGCCCCCTCCTACTCGATCACAAAATGTCTGGTGCACCCGTAGGGAATTGAACCCCAACCTCAGGCTCCGGAGGCCTGCGTCCTATCCATTGGACCACGGGTGCGGATCCGGTGCCGGAACGATTCGGAACGATATTGAATTCGCAAGAACGACGATTTTTATCATACACGAAGCGAGCCGTTTTTGCAACCGCCAAAATCAGGTTCCGCAAAAAAATCAGGTTCAACACAAGGGAGGATGGCCCGTTGACCGGGCCGATTTTTCAGCCGTACAATGAAAGAAACTTGTTTTACATATGAGTGTCAAATTATGAAAGCCTTGGATTGGAAGGCGAAAGGGGATTGTTTGCCATGGCAATTGCGCGGGCATTGACCATCGCCGGGTCGGATAGCGGGGGCGGCGCCGGGATTCAGGCGGACCTGAAGACATTTACCGTGCTCGGGGTGTACGGCATGTCGGCTTTAACCGCGATTACGGCGCAAAATACACAGGGGGTACACGGGATTTACAACCTCCCGTTGGAAGCGATCGAACAACAGATCGATGCGGTGGTGACCGATATCGGAGTGGACGCGGTCAAGACCGGCATGCTGTCGCAAGCGCCGATTATCGAATTGGTGGCGGCGAAGATCAGGCGGCATGCGATTCCCAATCTCGTGGTCGATCCGGTAATGGTGGCGAAAGGCGGCGCCCGCTTGCTGGAAGAGTCGGCACAAAACGCCCTGATTCAACAGTTGATTCCGCTTGCGCAGGTCGTAACGCCGAACTTGCCCGAAGCGGAAGTGTTGACGGGGCTCACGATTCGAACGGTCGCCGACATGAGGGAGGCCGCCAAGCGGATCCGGGAATTTGGCACCCGCACCGTCGTGGTAAAAGGCGGGCACTTGGCAGGCGACGCGATTGACGTTGTCTATGACGGGGAGACATTTGACGAGCTTCGGGCACCGAGAATCGAGACGCGCCACACGCACGGCACCGGCTGTACTTTCTCGGCGGCGGTGACGGCCGAATTGGCGAAAGGCAAGAACGTGATGGAGGCGGTTGCGGTCGCGAAAGAGTTCATCACATGCGCGATAGCGGACTCCTTCGGGTTGGGAGGAGGCCACGGGCCCACCAACCACTGGGCGTACGGGAACAAGCAGCGAGAATCATAATGGAAGCTAACAAGCCCTTTGCGGAGCCTTGCACGGCAAAGGGCTTTATTTTGCGCATCCGGTGCAGGCGTGCTGTCTTCAGGTCCGGCAGACGGCGCTTCGATATGCATATTTGTCACTGCTGTCTGGAGTGCTGTTCCTGTTTTTGTTTCGTGGCGAGAAGCACTTGGTCGAAGAGTCCCGCCGCAACGGATTCCAACACTTTGAGTCCCTCCTCGGTGATGCCTCCCGGGACCGCGACCCGGGAGACGATCTCGTCAAAGGTATAGTTCTCCTCCACCAGAAGTTTCCCGAGTCCGTAAATCATGCATTTCACAAACCGGTTCGCTTGTTCCCGCGGGATGCCGCCCTGGCGGACGGCCGCTTCCGCGAAAGACTGCAGGAGAAACGCGAGAAAGGCCGGCCCGCAGCTCGTCAGATCGGAGCTGACGCGAATATCTTCTTCATTTATGGAAAGTGGAAATGAGATGTGGCGGCAGACCGTCTCGAACAACTCCCGGTCCTCCTGGGTAAGCCGCGTGCCGTACATCGTGAGAATCACGCCGGACAGAGCTTCTTGCGTAACGGAGGGGATGATTTTCACGACTTTGCAAGGCGTTGCCGCCTCCAGCGCGGCAATCGACCAGACGGAGTTGATCGACACCAAAAACTGGCCGGGCGTTAAGTGCGGCCCGATCCGGTCCAAGACGGTTTGCACATCCCCCGGTTTGACGCAAACAAAAATAAAATCGCAAGACTTCGCAAGCGAAACGGCATCCCCCATTTTGCGGATACGGGGGAATTTTGCGACGATTTGATTCAGCTTGGAAACGGTTCGGTTGCAAGCGACTACCTCCACATCCGGCATATCTGAACGGACAAAGGCCCTGGCCAGCATCCCCCCCATGCTCCCGGTGCCGATAAATCCGATACGCAAGGCAGTCTCCTCCCTTTTTCGGTATCTATTGCAGTGTATTCCGCAAGGCGGAAGGGCATGACTAAAACTTGAGAACAGGCAGGACAAGGGGGCACTCAGCCGATGGACAGAACGCCGATTTACCTGATCAGGCGGGGGCAAATTGTGCGCGAAAACCTGATCCGGATCGGACGAACGGAACCCTGGATGCGGGAGCGGTTGCAGGATCTGCAAGTGTATGACATCCGGCAGGTCCGATACGCTCATCTTGACCACAACGGAACTTTTCACGTTCATGTGAAATCTTAGTGACGGTCCGGGGGATTTAGGATAAGATAAAGAAGAATTCGAGCTTTGTCCAAGGGGGAGTTCCCGTGCGGATGGGGTATGGTCTGTGGCAGGAGCAAACCCAAAAACTCGTTATGACACCCGAACTGCGGCAGGCGATAACGATTCTGCAGTTTTCTTCGCAAGAGCTGCTGGAATATCTGGAGTCGGAAGCCGCGCAAAACCCGGTCATCGAATTGGACCCCCCCGACTGGACACAGGTCGCCCGCGAACTGCGTGACGACAGGCAACGCCGAAGCGTCGGCGAAACGAAAGAAGTCCCGATTGGATCGGTGATGCGTACCAACCAGTCGTTGGAGGAGCATCTGAAACGGCAGCTGAACCTTATCAAAACGACGGACCGAGAGCGGCAACTTGCTTCTTATATCATCGGCAGCCTGAATTCCAACGGATACTTGACGCTGCCGATCGAGGAGATTGCAGCGATTCACAAGTGCGACGCGGAACAGGTCGAACAGGCGTTGCGTCTGGTGCAGAGCTTTGAACCGACCGGCGTTGGCGCCCGCACGGCGGAAGAATGCCTGTTGTTGCAGGCGTTGGAGATCAAGGATGTAAGTCCCGTCGTCTTCGACATTATCGAGCATCATCTGGCGAATGTGGCACAGGGGAGAATCGCCAAAATCGCTTCCGCTCTTGGCATTACCGCCAAGCAGACGCAAGAGGCGATCGACCTCATCCGTTCCCTGGACCCGAAGCCCGGGCGCTGGTATACCAACGAGCAGCCTGCCTATATCGTCCCGGACGTAATCGTGGAACGCGTTTCGGGCGAGTATGTGGTGATCGTCAACGACCGTTCGGTGCCGCGTCTGCACATCAACGATTTTTACCGGAAAATATTGGAGCAGAAGGACGACGGAGTGTCCAAGGAAACCAAAGAGTACATCACGGGCAAATTAAACTCGGCCTTTTGGCTGCTGAAAAGCATCGAGCAGCGCCGTCAGACCCTGCAGAAGGTGACGGAAGCGATCGTGGAATTTCAAAAGGAATTTTTCGATCAAGGGGTGCGCAAACTAAAACCGCTTACTTTAAAACAGGTGGCCGAAAAAATCGGGATGCACGAATCGACCGTTTCCCGGGCCACAGCGGGGAAATACGCGCAAACTCCACGGGGCGTCTATGAATTGAAATTTTTTTTCGATTCCGGAGTCGCCACTCTGATCGGCGAAGGGGCTTCGGCGGAAAGCATTAAAGCGAAAATCAAAGCGCTGGTGGAGCAAGAGGATCCCCAACAGCCGCTTAGCGATCAGAAAATCGGCGAATTGCTACAAAAGGAAGGCATCCGGATTTCGCGGCGGACGGTGGCGAAGTACAGGGAAGAGATAGGAATCGCGTCTTCCTTGCAACGAAAGAGATATTAAGGTACAATAATATTATGGCAGATTTGCCATTTTCTTTTCGAGTTATTGGGACAAAAAATGTAATATTGGGACCTATTTCGTCCCGAGGAGGCTCCAGGATGACGAGAGAGATGACGAGAGAATTGATTCAGATTCAACAGAAGCTGGTTCCGGATCTGTTGCAGGAGATGAAGCGGAGGTACCGGATTCTGCAGCAAATCAACTTGACGCAACCGATCGGGCGGCGGGGGTTGGCCCAGCATCTCGAGACAACGGAGCGGATCTTGCGCACCGAAGTTGAATTTTTGAAAGAACAGGGTTTGCTCGCAACGGCGACAGTCGGTATGAGCTTGACGGAGGCCGGCCGTCAGGTTTTGAACGGTTTGCACGAAGCCATGCGCGAGATCGAAGGATTTAGGGAACTGGAGCAGCGCTTGTCCGAGTTTCTGCAAATTCCGGAGGTTCTTATCGTGCCCGGGGATTCCGAAAAAGATGCTTTGGTAAAACGGGAGATGGGATATCTGGCCGCCCGGCTTGTCAGAGACAAGCTGCAGGCGGGGGTTTTGGCGGTTACCGGCGGCAGCACGGTGGCCGCCGTGGCGGAGATGATGCCGGAATTGCCGGTCGCTTGCCCGGTCGAAGTGCTCCCGGCGAGAGGGGGGTTCGGGGAGAACGTGGAGATACAGGCCAATACGATTGCCGCTGTTTTTGCCAACAAACTTGGCGGCACTTACCGGATGCTGCACGTTCCCGACAACCTTTCCGAGGAAGCGTACCATTCTTTGCGCGAAGAAGCGTACACGCGGGAGTATCTCAGCCGCATCCGGAAAACCCGGATGCTGGTGCACGGAATCGGGCGGGCTTTGGTCATGGCCGAAAGGCGCGGAGCGTCGGAAGAAGTTCTGTCGTTGCTTGCCGAAAGGAGGGCGACGGGGGAAGCGCTTGGCTATTATTTCGACGCGGAAGGTCGGATTGTGTACGCGATAAACTCGATCGGCCTGCGAATGAACGATCTCGATCAGGTTGAAACGATTGTCGCGGTGGCGGGCGGGGCGGACAAAGCGGCGGCCGTCCTGGCGGTGGCCCGCGGCAGCAGGCAGGATGTGCTGGTGACAGACGCGGCCTGCGCGGAAGCGATCTTGGAGATGTATGGAAAACATATGAAAGGAGTCGAAAAACGATGATTCGCGTGGGGATTAACGGTTTTGGACGGATTGGCAGGAACGTGTTTCGGGCGGCGATGGCCCACACGGAGATTGAGATTGTGGCTGTAAACGATCTGACGGATGCCGAAACATTGGCGCACCTGCTCAAATATGATTCGGTGCATGGCATGCTGGAAGCGGAAGTCGAAGGAAAAGCGGGTTCCTTGTATGTCAACGGCAAGGAGGTCAAGGTTTTGGCCGAACGGGAACCCGGCAACCTGCCTTGGGGACGGATGGAAGTGGATGTGGTCGTCGAATCGACCGGGCGGTTCACGGACAAGGCGAAGGCGGAGGCGCACATTACGGGCGGCGGCGCGAAAAAAGTGATCATCTCCGCCCCGGGCAAAAACGAGGACATCACGATCGTAATGGGTGTCAATGAGGACAAATACGATCCGCAGGCCCATCACGTTATCTCGAATGCGTCGTGCACGACGAATTGCCTGGCTCCTTTTGCGAAGGTACTGCATGAAAAGTTCGGGATCAAGCACGGTCTGATGACAACGGTGCATTCCTACACCAACGACCAGCAGATTCTCGATTTGCCGCATAAAGACCTGCGCCGGGCCCGGGCAGCCGCATTGAGCATCATTCCGACGTCGACGGGCGCCGCAAAGGCGGTGGCGCTGGTACTGCCGGAATTGAAGGGCAAGCTCAACGGTTTTGCGATGCGGGTTCCGACACCAAACGTGTCTGTCGTCGACTTGAACGTTGAAGTTGAAAAACCGACCACCGTCGCGGAAGTCAACGCAGCGTTGCGAGAAGCCGCCGAAGGGCCGTTGAAAGGCATCCTCGGCTATTCGGAGAAACCGCTCGTTTCCAGCGACTACAATGGAAACCCCCATTCCTCCATCATCGACGCATTGTCTACCCTGGTGATCGACGGCACGATGGTCAAAGTCGTATCCTGGTACGACAACGAGTGGGGATATTCGAACCGCATCGTGGATCTGATCGAATACATCGCGAAAAAATCTTTCTGAACGGGACGGAATCAGTCCCGGGGTAGCGTCAGACGGGACAATTTACGTCCCGTCTAAACTTTGATAAAATAGTACGCTGACAGTGCCTCACTCCATCATCCGGGCACCAAACGAACATTTCATAAAATTTTATTTACATATCGGCGGAGGAGAAAAATGAATAAGAAAAGTGTGCGAGACATCGATGTCCGGGGAAAGCGCGTGTTTGTCCGCGTCGATTTTAACGTGCCGCTGGAAAACGGAAAAATCACGGACGATACGCGGATTCAGGCCGCTCTTCCGACAATCCGGTACTTGCTGGAGCAAGGGGCCAAGGTGATTCTGGCGAGCCACCTGGGCCGCCCGAAGGGGGAGGCGAACCCGAAATACAGCTTGGCTCCCGTGGCGGCCAGGTTGTCCGAGTTGCTCGGCAGAAATGTCGGGATGACGAGCGATTCCGTCGGTCCGCTGGTTAAGGAACGGATTTCGCTGATGCGGGACGGCGACGTTTTGTTGTTGGAAAACGTGCGTTTTCACAAAGGAGAGGAAAAGAACGACCCGGAGCTTTCCCGTCAGTTTGCGGAACTTGCCGACATTTACGTCAATGACGCGTTCGGGACCGCTCACCGGGCTCATGCGTCAACTGCGGGCATTGCCGAATACCTTCCGGCCGTCGCCGGCTTTTTGATGGAAAAAGAGATCTCCGTGATGGGCAAGGCGTTGTCCGATCCCGAACGGCCTTTCACGGCCATCATTGGCGGCGCGAAAGTCAGCGACAAGATTTCCGTCATCGAAAACCTGCTGACCAAAGTCGACCGCCTGATCATCGGCGGGGGGATGGCCAACACGTTTTTGGCGGGGCTGGGTTACAAACTTGGAAAGTCGCTGATCGAACCCGACAAATTGGACGACGCCAAAGCTCTGGTGGAGCGGGCGAAAGAAAAAGGAGTCGACTTGCTGCTGCCGGTCGATCTCGTGGCAGCGACCGAATTTGCGGCAAACGCGGAACAGCGGACGGTCGATTTGAACGAAATGCCGGACGATTGGATGGCCCTGGACATCGGACCGAAAACGGTGGCGAAGTACCGGGAAGCGATTCGCGCTTCCAAAACGGTGATTTGGAACGGGCCGATGGGCGTGTTCGAATTCGACGCGTTCGCCAAAGGCACCCATGCGATTGCGCAGGCGGTCGCGGAGGTGCGGGGAACGACGATCGTCGGCGGCGGGGATTCGGTGGCAGCCGTTGAAAAAAGCGGCCTTGCGGACCGCATGACCCATATTTCCACCGGCGGTGGCGCGTCTTTGGAGTTTCTCGAAGGGAAAGTACTGCCCGGCGTGGCAGCGCTGAACGACAAGTAACCGGCAGCGGGGAGGGGACACGGGATGGCGTCTACACGCACTCCGATCATCGCAGGAAATTGGAAAATGTACAAAACATCCGCGGAAGCAAAGGAGTTTGCGCGTGCGGTCGCGAAAGAATTGCAAGACACTACCGGCGTCGAGATGGTGGTGTGCGCCCCGTTTACGGCGCTGGCGGCGCTGCAAGAGACGCTTTCGGGCACCGGGATTGCACTTGGCGCACAAAATGTTCATTTTGCCGAGGAAGGGGCGTATACGGGGGAAATTGCCCCCCGCATGCTGACGGAACTGGGGGTTCGCTACGTGATTGTCGGCCACTCGGAGCGGCGGGCCTATTTTAACGAAACGGATGAAACGGTCAATCAGAAAGTCCACGCCGCTCTCAAGCATGCTCTGGTCCCGATCGTCTGCGTCGGGGAAAATCTCGCCGAGCGGGAAGCCGGGCAAACCCATGCGGTTGTGGAAGCTCAGACCCGAGCGGCGTTTGCGGGCGTGGAAGCGAGACAAGCCGGCGGAACCGTGATCGCCTACGAACCGGTTTGGGCGATCGGCACCGGCAAATCTTCAACGGCGGAAGACGCCAACGAAGTGATCGGGCATATCCGCAAGGTGTTGGCGGAACTGTATGGCGGGGAAACGGCCGGCTGTATCCGCATCCAATACGGCGGATCGGTGAAACCGGAGAATATCGGGGATTTTCTGGCGCAGCCGGATATCGACGGCGCGCTAGTCGGCGGGGCCAGTTTGGCGCCCGAGTCCTATGTGGGATTGATTCGCGGCGCGCAGGGAAAATTCCACTCAGCGGAGTAAAACATCCTGTTTTAGGAGGGAGACCAGATGGCAAGACCCAAACCTGTCGCGCTGATCATTTTGGACGGCTTCGGTTTGCGGGAAGAAAAAGAGGGCAACGCCGTCGCCCTGGCGAACAAGCCGAATTTTGACCGCTACTGGGCGGCGTATCCGCATACGCGGCTCAATGCATCCGGTGAAGCGGTCGGACTTCCCGAGGGACAAATGGGCAATTCGGAAGTCGGGCATTTGAATATCGGAGCGGGGCGGATCGTCTATCAGGACTTGACCCGGATCAGCAAATCGATCCGCGAAGGGGAATTCTTCGAGAATCCGGTGTTTCTGAACGCCATCCGCCACGTCAAACAAAACGGCACCAAACTGCATCTGTACGGCCTTGTGTCGGACGGCGGGGTGCACAGTCATATTGCGCACCTGTTCGCTTTGCTGGAATTGGCCAAGCGGCAGGATTTGAGCGAGGTTTATGTGCACGCGTTTCTGGACGGACGGGATGTGATGCCTCATACCGCCGTTAATTACATACGGGATCTGCAGGACAAGATGGATGAACTCGGCGTCGGGAAACTGGCGACGGTGCAGGGGCGTTACTACGCGATGGACCGCGACAAGCGCTGGGAACGGACGGAAAAAGCGTATCGCGCGATGGTGTACGGGGAAGGCCCGCAGTACACCGATCCGATTTTGGCGTTGCAAGAGAGTTATGAAAAATCGGTGACCGACGAGTTTGTGATGCCGACGGTCATTGTAAAGCCCGACGGTTCGCCGGTGGCGTTGATTGAGGACCGGGATGCGATCATCATGTTCAATTTCCGCCCGGACCGCGCCATCCAGATTTCGCAGGCGTTTACCAACAAGGATTTTCGCGGGTTCGACCGGGGGCCGAAATGTCCGAAAGATTTGTATTATGTGTGTCTCACCCATTTTTCCGAAACGGTTGACGGCTATGTCGCTTACAAACCGACCGATTTGGACAACACAATGGGCGAAGTGCTGACACAGCACGGTCTGAAACAGCTGCGGATTGCGGAAACGGAGAAATTCCCGCATGTCACCTATTTCTTTTCCGGCGGACGGGAGGCGGAGTTTGCAGGGGAAGAGCGGATTTTGATTCCTTCTCCCAAAGTCGCCACGTACGATTTAAAACCGGAAATGAGCGCGTATGAGGTGACGGACGCACTGCTTAAGGAACTGGACGAGGAAAAGTTCGACGCCGTCGTTCTGAACTATGCAAACCCCGATATGGTGGGGCATACCGGCGTGCTGGAGGCTGCGGTCAAAGCGGTGGAAGCGGTCGACGAATGCCTGGGACGGGTTGTCGACAAGATTCTCGAAAAAGGGGGTGTCGCGATGATTATCGCCGACCACGGCAATGCGGACATCATGATTGATCCGGTGACGGGCAAACCGTGGACCGCCCATACCACACAACCGGTTCCCTGCATTGTCACCAAACCGGGGCTTCAATTGCGGGAAGGCGGTGTTCTGGCGGATGTGGCGCCGACCTTGCTGAAGCTGCTGGAATTGCCGCAACCTGTTGAAATGACGGGAAAATCGCTGATTGTGGAATAACGGGAACCGCAGTGTCCCAAAACAATTTGAGTGCAAAGGATGATGGATGATGAGTATCATTTACGACGTTCGCGCCAGAGAAGTGTTGGATTCCCGCGGGAACCCGACAGTGGAAGTCGAAGTGGAACTGGAAAGCGGCGCTGTCGGCCGCGCCATCGTGCCGTCGGGAGCGTCAACGGGCGCGTACGAAGCGGTTGAGCTGCGGGACGGAGACAAAAACCGCTACCTTGGCAAAGGTGCTCTGAAAGCGGTCGAGAACGTAAACGAAATGATCGGACCTGAGGTCACCGGCATGGATGCGCTGGATCAGGTCGGCATCGATAACCTGATGATTCAACTGGACGGCACGCCGAATAAAAGCAAGCTGGGCGCCAACGCAATCCTCGGGGTGTCGATGGCGGTGGCTCACGCAGCAGCCGATTTTCTCGGGTTGCCGCTTTACGTTTACTTGGGCGGCTTCAATGCGAAGACACTGCCCGTTCCGATGATGAACATTCTGAACGGCGGAGCGCATGCGGACAACAACGTCGACATTCAGGAGTTCATGGTGATGCCGGTTGGAGCGGAAAGTTTCCGGGAAGCCCTGCGCATGGGTTCCGAAGTGTTCCACAGCCTGAAGGCGGTCCTTAAGGAACAGGGCCTGAATACGGCGGTGGGCGACGAAGGCGGCTTCGCGCCGAACCTGAAGTCCAACGAGGAAGCGCTCAAGGCGATTATGACCGCCATCGAACGGGCGGGCTACAAGCCGGGCGAGCAGGTTTTTTTGGCGCTCGACGTGGCGTCGACGGAAATGTACAGAGACGGAAAGTACCATCTCGAAGGCGAAGGCGTGACCAGAACTTCGGAAGAGATGATCGCCTGGTATGAGGAACTGACCGGCAAGTACCCGATCATTTCGATTGAAGACGGTTTGTCGGAAGACGACTGGGAAGGCTGGAAAAAGCTGACTGAACGCCTCGGCTCGAAAGTCCAGCTGGTCGGAGACGACCTGTTTGTGACCAATACGCAACGCCTTGCGCAGGGCATCGAATCCGGTGTGGGCAACTCGATCCTTGTCAAGGTCAATCAGATCGGGACACTAACCGAAACATTCGACGCGATCGAAATGGCGAAACGGGCGGGCTACACGGCCGTAATCTCGCACCGTTCCGGCGAAACGGAAGACGTGACGATCGCCGACATCGCCGTTGCGACCAACGCGGGGCAAATCAAGACCGGCGCTCCGTCCCGTACGGACCGGGTGGCAAAATACAATCAGCTGCTGCGGATCGAGGACATGCTGGACTATACAAGCCAGTATGCCGGCAGGAAGGCGTTCTATAACATCAAAAAATAGGTTTTCAAAAAATCGGTTTCCCGTGCAAGTGCATTTGTGTTACAATAACCGAGTACCTGTGTCGCAGTAACCGGGCATGGAATGGCCCAGGCAGCGTTGACGGGACCCGTTCGGAGGTGAGAGTATTGTGATGACATTTGCAAAAACCATGCTTGTGATCGTCTGTATCTTGCTGATTATCACGGTATTGCTCCAATCGGGACGCAACGCGGGGCTGTCCGGTGCCATTACAGGCGGCGCGGAACAGCTTATGGGACGCAAGGCCCGCGGATTGGATGCCGTACTTGCCAAGATCACCGCCGGGCTGGCAGTCGCTTTCATTCTGTTGTCGGTTTGGGTGGCTTGGCTTGTGACACACCAATAGTGAAAACGTTGGAAGTGCCGTTCTTTACGAACGGTACTTTTATTGACGAAACGGATTCATTTTTTCCGGGAGCCGCGGCATATGATGTGTCTGGGGTGTGATCAGGCGGAAATCTGCCGACTGGCGGCCGATTTTCTCGAAAGCGTTGGGGGTGGGAACGATGAGTCTGAAACGGCCGGAAGCGTTTGATTTGGCGGGTGGAAAAACGGGCGTGCTGTTGATTCACGGATTTACCGGAACGCCGTCCGAATTGCGTCCGATGGGCGAATATCTCGCGACGAAGGGATTTACCGTCAAAGCGCCGCTGTTGGCGGGGCACGGGACCACCCCCGAACAAATGATGAACACCGGCATGAAAGACTGGATCAAGTCGGCCGGAGACGCTTATTTCGATCTGCAGCGCCGCTGTAAAGACGTGTTTGTGGCCGGGCTTTCGATGGGAGGTTCGCTGGCCCTTCATTTGGCCGCGAGGCTTCCGATAAAAGGGGTGATCCCCATGTGTGCGCCGATTTTTGTCACTGACCGCAGGGCCCGATTTTCGCGGTTCGTTGCCCCGTTTGTCAAGTTTAACCCGCACAAAGTGCCTTACCCCGAACACGTTGAGCCTTACATGGCGGGTTACAACAAAACGCCGGTCAGGTGCGTGCCGGAGTTACTCAGGCTGATTCGTACGGTGCGGAACGAACTTCCGGAGATCGAGGCGCCCGCTTTGATTTTGCAAGCGGAACAGGATCAGACGGTGCGGCCCGAAAGCGCGACTTTTATTTATCAGCATATCGGCTCCCGGCAAAAGCGGCTTCTCTGGTACCCGAATTCCGGGCACATCCTGACGGTCGACCGGGATATGGAGCGGGTTTTTGCCGACGTGGAAGCGTTTCTTAAAGAAAACGGGGGATGAACGGGCAGGCGCATCCTCGTTTTTTGTGAATCGAGTAGTCGGCAACCGATTCGTGTATAATATCAGCACAAGGTATGCGAAAGGAGGTGTGGGAGTGTGGAGCGGCAGCAAATCGTCGATTTTATGAAAGAAAAGTTGTACAAACCGATGAATGTGCTGGAACTGAAAGAAGCGCTCGGCGTTGAGGACGGCGATGAACTGGAGCGATTGGTGCAACTGCTGAATCGCATGGAAGACGAGGGGATCGTCGTACGGACCCGGACCCACCGGTACGGGCTGCCTTCCAAAATGAATCTCGTTGTTGGCCGCTTGCAGGGGAAAGCGAAAGGGTTCGGATTTGTGATTCCGACCGATCCCGGGGAAATCGCCAACGGCGACGTGTACATCAACGCGGGCGACATGAACGGGGCGATGCACGGGGACAAAGTGATTGCACGCGTACATAAAAACGCGGGCATCAACGGACGCCGGGAAGGGGAAATCATCCGGATTCTCGAACGGGTACATAAAACGGTGGTGGGGACGTTTGTTTCCCAGCAGCAATATGCGTTTATCATACCGGACGATCAGCGGCTTGGCATCGAACTGTTCATTCCGGAAGCGGAGTTTAACGGCGCCGCCGACGGTATGAAGGTGGTGGCGGAGATCACCCATTATCCGGAAGGGTGGAAGTCGCTGCAGGGGAAAGTGATTGAAGTGCTCGGCTATCCGGATGAACCGGGAGTTGACATTCTGGCGGTGATCCGGAAACACGGGCTGCCGGAATCGTTCCCGGAGGAAGTCCTGCAGGCTGCCGAAGCGGTACCCGATACCCTGTCGGCAGAAGACCTGAAGGGGCGCAAGGATTTGCGGAGCCGCAAAATGGTGACGATCGACGGCGAAGACGCGAAGGATCTTGACGATGCGGTATCTGTCGAGCGTTTGCCGAACGGAAACATTTTATTGGGCGTCCATATTGCCGACGTGGGTTACTACGTTCGCGAAAATTCCGCTTTGGACAAGGAAGCGTTTAACCGGGGCACGTCCGTCTACCTTGTCGACCGGGTAATCCCGATGCTGCCCCACCGGCTGTCCAACGGAATCTGTTCACTCAACCCGAAGGCGGACCGGTTGACTCTCACCTGCGACATGGAATGGTCGCCCGATATGCAATTGGTGCGCCACGATATTTATCCCAGCGTGATCCGGACCGACGAACGGATGACTTACACAAACGTGCGCAAAATCCTGGTGGACAAGGACCCGGAATTGATTGAGAGATACAAAGAGCTGGTGCCGGATTTTCAATTGATGGAAGAACTCGCGATGAAACTTCGGGAGCGGCGGATGCGCCGCGGCGCGATCGACTTCGATTTCGTCGAGACGAAAATCGTTGTCGACCGGGAAGGCAAGCCGGTTGAGATCAAGAAGCGGGAGCGCTCCATCGCCGAACAAATTATTGAAGAGTTCATGCTG
Source organism: Effusibacillus sp. SKA8 (assembly GCF_058273125.1). Taxonomy (NCBI): domain Bacteria; kingdom Bacillati; phylum Bacillota; class Bacilli; order Caryophanales; family Alicyclobacillaceae; genus Effusibacillus; species Effusibacillus sp. SKA8. Next base: position 74,774 of record NZ_JBZCSF010000011.1, read on the forward strand.
GCAGCCAACGAAACGGTGTCCGAGCACTTTCATTGGCTGAACGTCCCCTTTTTGTACCGGATTCACGAGGAACCGGACGCGGAGCGAATCAGCGATTTTAACGATTTTATTTACAATTTCGGGTATTCGTTGAAAGGGATTGGCAACAGGGTGCATCCAAGAGCGATGCAAAAACTGTTGGAAGAGGTGAAAGGCAAACCGGAAGAGCGGATTGTTTCGACGGTGATGCTGCGTTCGATGAAGCAAGCGAAATATTCCCCCGAACCACTCGGACATTTCGGGCTGGCCGCGGAATATTACAGCCACTTTACGTCGCCGATCCGCCGCTACCCCGATTTGGTGATCCACCGCATCATCCGGGAAGTCATCGCAAACGGAGGTACGTTAAGCCCGCAACGGATGGAAGATTTGCGTTCCCGTTTGCCGGAGATCGCGGAGCATTCCTCCGAGCGGGAGCGTTTGGCCGTCGATGCGGAACGGGAGACCGATCTGGTCAAAAAAGTGGAATACATGGAAGGGAAAATCGGCGAAGAATTCGAAGGGTTCATATCCGGCGTTACGGCTTTCGGAATTTTCGTCGAATTGGACAACTCCATCGAAGGAATGGTGCACGTCTCCTATCTGGAAGACGACTACTACCATCATGACGAAAAGCGGTACGCCCTGATCGGGGAACGAACGGGAAGAACGTTCCGGATCGGTGATAAGGTCAAGGTGCGTGTCGAAGCGGTCAGCAAGGAAAACCGGACGATCGATTTCCGCTTGCTTGCGGGCGGCGAATATCGCGGACTGGGCAGGGGCAAACGGGCGGACAAAGAAGAAAAAGCGAAGGAAGTTCGGGGAAGGGCGGCGGACCTTAAGCAACGGCAGGACAAACCGCAGCGAAAACGCAAACGGCGGGGCAATGCGGCAGTTTTGGCCAAAAGAGCAAGCAGGGCCAGCAAGAAGAAACGATCTAAATTTTGAAAGACCTCCAAGCAAAGAGATTTTATCAATAAATTGCCAATTTTCGCATGTTATGATAGTTTATCATATGAGGGATACTCTACTTGGGGGAGAAATTATGATAGCCTTGGGGGATAAGATTCAACGTCTCCGCGTATGGAGGGGGTTGACGCAGACCGAATTGGCTTCCGGTTTGGTCACACCGAGCATGATTTCACAAATCGAAGGCAACAAAGCGAATCCCTCCACCGAGTTGTTGTTGAGCATCATTCAAAAGTTAGGGGTTTCGGTGGAAACGTTCCTGAAGGACGTTTACCTCGACCTCGGCGGAAGGGGGATGTACCGCTTTGCTCTGGAACTGATGGAACATCAGCAGTACGGGGCGGCTCTGCAGTTTCTCGAACAGCTGGAAGGACGTCCAAACCTGGTGGAATCCGCCGAATTGCTGTATCACGTGGCTGTCTGCCAAAAAAATACCGGAAAGGTTCAAGCAGCGATCGACAAACTCGACCGTGTGTTAAGTTCCATTCAGAGCGGGGAAGATCGGGGATTCACCGCCAAAGTGTTGTATGAAATCGGCGACGCGTACAGTCAGTTGCACAACCACAGCTTTGCAAGCTTTTACCTGCAGAAAGCGGATTCCCTGTTAAAGGAACTGCCGGAAGCGGACCGGATTTTGCGGGCGAACGTGAAAAGCCGGTTAGGCATCGCTTGTTCCCGGCTGGGGAAGCATGAGGAAGCCATCCGTTATCATCAGGCCGCATACGAATTGTATCATCCGGAATATCCGTCCAAAGCCGCCGCGGCATGGATGAATACGGGGATGGAGTACCGGTATCTCGGGGAATACGACAAGGCAAAAAACTGTTATAAACAATCCCTTACCCTGTTTGCCGGACTGCCTGTTGAAAAAAACAGCATTCTGGCCAAGCACAATTATGCCGTCTTATTGAGTTTAACGGCCAAGTACGAACAGGCCCGGCAATTGTTTGAGGAATGTCTGGCCGAATTTAAGGAACACCAATTTTTAGATATGCTGCCAGACGTTTACCATGAAATGGCACAAAACGAACTGAACCGGGGGAACCTTGAACAAGCGAAGGCTTATGCGCTGCAAGGAATGGAAAATGTAAAAGACGACCACTGCGTGCTGCCGCATCTAAAACGGGTGCTTGCGGAGGTTTTATACAAAACCGGTCAGCCGGAAGCGGCCATTCAACACTTGGAACAATCGATTCCGATTTATGAAAAATGCGGTCGTTATGAGGATCTTGTGAAAACGCTGCCGCTTCTGAGCAAGTGTTACCAACAGCTTGGCGATGTCGGCAAAGCGGTGTCCACTCTGGAAAAATCCAAAGCCTACATGAAAAATCTGCTATAAACCGGGTCCGTCAGTTCGACGGGCTTTTTCTATTACGCTTTTTCTGAAGTTTATTTTTGTCACATTTCTGCCGCTCTATTGACGGGGATTCCCGCACTTGTTATAGTAAAGTTTGCTATCGTTGAAGGAGGTGTTCTTGCGTGGCGAAACAGACCGAGGGGCCGAAAGTGTTGGCACAAAACAAAAAAGCGTCCTATGACTATTTCATTGAAGATACGTACGAAGCGGGAATTGTGCTGACCGGGACTGAGATCAAATCGGTCCGCCAGGGCAAGGCCAACCTTCAAGACAGTTTTGCCCGGATTTCAAATGGGGAAGCATGGCTGATCAACATGCACATTTCGCCGTTTGAACAGGGCAACCGGTTCAATGTCGATCCGACGCGCACCCGCAAATTGCTGCTGCACAAAGCGGAAATCATGAAATTGCTGGGACAGACGAAGGAAAAGGGGTATTCCCTGATTCCGCTCAAGCTCTACATCAAAAACGGCTTTTGCAAAGTGCTGCTCGGGCTTGCGAAGGGGAAGAAGAACTACGACAAACGGGAATCCGTCGCGAAACGCGACGCCCAGCGGGAAATGGAACGGGCGCTCCGGGAACGGCAGAAATACTGAACCAAAACCGCTACAAAGTACCGTCGATTTGCGGCGGATTTTATGGTAAACTAATTGATGGAGCGGGGTTTCGTCTCAAATACACTTATGGGGGCGTTTTTGGATTCGACGGGGATTGATCGAGCATGAGTAGCGGGTCGTGGGGCTGCGGACACGTAAAAAACGCGGGCGTAAATATAAACGCAAACAACAAACAACAACTCGCTCTCGCTGCTTAATTGCAGCAGGCCGTCCTATTTCCTATCTCCGGTGTAGGGGATAGGGCGTCATCTTAGCCGGATAGTCCGGCGGCATCGGTCTGCGTGCGCCGGGCGAAATTCAGCGGACTAGCCGATCACCAGCCTGTCCCTCGGCGGGTGTGACGCGAAACTCCAGTAGAGAGGACTGCACCCGGAGAAGCTTGTGTGGCGAGGTCTTCGGACAGGGGTTCGACTCCCCTCGCCTCCACCAAAGTACAGAAAATGAGGTTTTAGACGGTGAGGAGATCGGTGATTTCCCAGCCGTCTTTTCCTTTCAAGATCACGATTTTTTGAAACATGGACTGGATCAATTGCTTTTGTGTTTCGGGTTCGATCAGGTCCCAATCTTCTTTCAAGCTCCTCATCATGTTCCGAAGTTCTTCCACTGGTATTGAAGGTTCCGGTCTGTCTTGCATTTGTTCGTAAAGCGCTCGCATTCGGGCATCTTCTTCTTCGATCAACATCGCATAGTCCTGCGCCGACAACTTGCCATCACCAAGGGCGAGCATCCAATTTTTGCGGCGGCGATTGCTCTTTTCGACTTCTTTCTGGATGTCGGTTTTGGTGTTCCTTTTTTTCGTTTTTTTACTTTGGAACCCGTCGTCGATCAATTGCAAGTGCTCAAATACAAGTTGGTTCAGCATCCGTTCTGAAATGCTCGGCGCATCACAAGTTTTCTTTGCATACTGGTTCAGACACCGATAGCTGCGGTATTCCCGTCCGTTATGCACCGATGTATTGCCGGCGTACGTGGCTCCACACTGTCCGCATTTAACGATGCCACTATACGCATAGGTAAACGACCGTCTGGACATATAACCGGCTGCGCGGCGTGACCGAAATTGCTTGATTCGTTCAAAGTCCTCTTTGCTTACAAGAGGCACATGTTGGCCTTCCGTCAAGATTCGGCTTTCTTCCGGCCAGTGGGCTGGCTTGAAATGGTTATATCCTGCATATGTCGGGTTGGTGAGCACGTTTCGAACGCTTTTGTTATCCCACTTTCCACCTTCTTTGGTGGTCGAGAATTCGTTCATATACTTGGCGATTTTTGTTACGCCCCAACCGCGGTTGAGGTATAGATCGAAAACCTCGCGTACTAGCTTCGCTTCTTCCTCCACAACGACCAGATTGTATTGGTCGTCAAATGTATAACCGAGCGGCGGTCGTGACATGTGTTTTCCGCCTTTTTGCGCTTTTTTGGTGAGTCCTTTAAGGGTTTCCTCCCGCAAATTCTCCAGATAAATCTGCGCCCAGATACCTGAGAAAAAGAGGAATGCTTTCCCCATGGGTGATCGGGTATCAATTTCCTCGGTTCCCTGTGCTGCGATGATCAACCTCACGTCCAGTTTGTTGATGAGTTCCACAAAGGCATACAAATCGCCAAGATTCCGGCTGAGCCTGTCCAATTTGTGAATGAGCAAGGCTTCAAAACGGCCGGCCTTCATGTCGGCGATCATCGCTTGGACGCCAGGTCGTTTGAATGTTTTTCCGCTTACGCCTGGATCCGAGTATACGCGGTACAATTCGAGCCCTTTTCGCTCAAGAAGCTCCATAAGGATATCGTGCTGCGCCTCAAGTGAAAAACCATCCTCTGCTTGCATGTTTGACGAAACGCGAGTGTAAATTGCCGCTCGCAAAGTCACCACTCCTCCTAATGTTCTTCTACATTCGCCGTGACGATATTCGCCATGTCAGCTCTGACGACACCAATCATGACGCCGGTCACGACAAAATCCTCTTTTTCACGTACAATCTCAGGGTACCGATCCCCAGACGTACGGAGGTAAACCGTCTGGTTGAAGATTCCCTCGAGTATCCGGATAACCGCTTCATCCCCGAATTTTAAATAACAGACCTGACTTTCGGTCTGCGGCCAGCGTTGATGGGCAAAGATCAGATAGTCACCCTCACGTATTCCTAGACCTTCGATTCCGTCGTCGGCAACCCTGACAGCAAACCGTGGAAATGGAATATAGGTTGTGACGATCAGACTCTCGCCGGTCTCGTAATCTTCTGCATATTCCGGCGCTATCGTCGATCGATCTCCGAGGATCGGAATTTTGTAATGGTGTTGCATGCTAGTCCACCTCACGAGATAAATTTCGATGTTATATAGCCCCTTCGGGCATGGTAAATATGAACGAGGTTTTCGGCTTTTCGGTCCTTCCGAATATAGAATCCGAACATCTGGGCAACGCGCGGATCCCAACGCTCGACCTTTCTTCCATCCATGAGATTGGTGAATAAACGGCGGACGATCTGGTCGTACCGCCAAGCAGCGAATTCACGGGGAACCTCGAACGTCTCGGCCAAGTATGCAATAGCCTGCTCGGGATACTCCGGAAGCTCGAGATCAGCGACCATAAAAGATGGGATTAGAGCGTACCCTGCAAAATTTTTAACTTGGCTCTCTTGCAACTGGATAAACAATTCCGGCATGCCATCAATCTGACTTCCCTCACTGATCAGACCATGTGCCAGCTCATGCGCGATTTTGACCCGCTGCTCGGGCCAGGATAGGCGGGAGTCGATATACAGCAAGACTTGGTGATCGACAACTGCTGCAAAGCTGGTGGATGGTTCGTAATAAATGGCTTTGACGTTGCATGCGTAGGAGATTCGTTCGATGTCGATGTCCGAAGGCTTTGAAATGCCCAATTCTTGATACAGGACATAAACATCTTCCTCGATCCAAGTAGTGGGTTGGGAGATCAGCGATTTTAACACCCCGGTTTCCTCCTCTCAAAATCAAACATATGTTCGTATTTTAGGGTAAAAGAAATAGCCATACGGCTATTTTTTCTTTTTGCGACGCGCCCGGTCCCAGGCTGATTCCTTCAGTTCTCCCTTATTATCTTCGGAGTCTTTCACAATTCGGTGCCAGTACTTCATAACCTCGGCTTTCTTCTCTTCGGGTGCAGAAAGGAAATCATCGAGGAAGATTTTTACTTCAGGTGAAAGCTCATTGGCTTGTCCGAGGTCTGGATCGGTGCGGCCTTTTACCAAATAATCAACGGTTACTCCAAAATAATCGGCGAGTCTCCGAACCGTCGCAATGTCTGGTTCATTTTCGCCAGTTTCATATTTAGCGTATGTAGAACGATTTATGTTGAGGTCCTCGGAGAGTTTTTCTTGAGTGACCCTTTTTTGTTTTCGACATTCTTTAAGTCGGTGCCCTAAATCCACGGGACGCACCCCCTTGTACAACTTAATTATATGTGATTGTACATCACATAAAAATGTTTGTTCTGAAAAATACCAAAAACATATTGACTGTGATGTTACAGAACATTATAATGTGATTAAACAGAACAAAATTGATTCAGAAAGAAGGTGGTGAACAATGAAACGAAGACAATGGCTCATTGACATCAGAAATCAACTGGGATTAACCCAAGAACAAATGGCTGAAAGAGCTGGTGTCGAACGATCCACTTACACAAAAGCGGAAAATGGAAGTTCTGTAAGGATTGAAACTGCAAAGAAGATCGCTTCAGCCGTGAATTGTCATTGGACTCTTTTTTTTGACACCAATTGTGACGAAACAGGACAATTGGAAAACGAGAACAAACAATCCGAGAGTGCGTAGGGGGTGAACCGCATGGAAAAGAAGGCCGTGAAAAAGGTTTCAGCGGTGGTTCACACGTCCAAGTTGCCGCGCGAGATCTTGGAAAAAGCATACCGCGAGATCCAAGCCAAAAAATCGCAGTCTGAGAAAGGTGAAACGGCATGACTGAATCACGAACGCTGCGCATCTGGAACTTGCCCGATGATCAACATCAGCGCCTGGTGGAGATCGCGGTCGAGCACACCAAACTGGCGGCCGAGTTCGGCCGGAGCGATACGCCGGAGGCCCGGAAGGCGGAAATCTGGCGGCGGATCGAGGAACTGAGGGCCGAGCGGGTAGAGATTTTGGGGGAGTGACCGCCGAAAGGCGGCGCGGACAAGCCTTGAAAGGGGGTGAAGCCAAGATGGATATACAAATCAACAAAGTCCAATGTGGTCACTGCGAAAACTTTTTCTATGAGATAGACGACTGTGAGCTGGGACAATGTCCGCATTGCGACGCAGATTTCTCCTTTTGTTGCAAGGCTTTCATTGAAGAGAGTCATATCGTTGTGCTTGAGATCGACTTCCAGACCGGAAGGTTGAGGCTCGTGTAGGAGGAGGTGAAACTGGATGAACGTGATCACAGGTCATTGGTTGGCGCTATCGAAAGAAACCCGCCTGTTGATGTTGCAGGCAGTGGCCGAGATGCAAAAGCTCCGGCGGGCGGTGGGACAAGCTTTGAAAGGGGGGATCGCGTTGGATAAGCCGGAAACCTGCCCGTCCTGCCGGGAGACGGTTCCGCTGATCGAAGTCAAAAACCCGTACATCCGGCAGTTCTTTCGGAAGCTTTGCCGCAGGTGCCTTTACGACGAGATGGAGAGGAGTAACTGACCGCCCGGTGTGGGGCCGAGCGGCCGCGATGAGGGGGTGATGTTCGAGAGGAGAAGTGCGAGGGGTTGAGTTTTGCGAGGAGGTTGGTGCGGGGTACGGTTCAACTATACCAAGTGTTTCCATCATAAGAAAGCAACTGATTATGCGGATTTAACATAAGGGGGTGAGTGTGAAACGTGGCGATGTGGGGAAAAGAACAGGGCGATCTTTTGAGGTTTGCCAGGAAGCGGAAGGGGCTGACGCAACAAGAACTTGGGAAACTGTTGCCGCTTGATCAGGGGCATGTGTCGCGAATCGAAAATGGCTTGGAGGAACCTGGACTTAGCGTGTTACTTAGGTGGACTGAAATTACGGATGCGCGGGATCTCCTGGCCATCATCATCGAGGCGCAGGAGGAACACCGGCGTCTGATGCAGATGAAACTCATGTTTGAGCATATGAAAACCATGTTCCAGCAGGTTGGAGCCTAAAGGAGGGATTGGTGTGAACGTTCAGGTGAAGATTTGGCGTTCGCTGTCGATGGATCAGAGGTTGATTCTGCTGCAAGCAGAGGCGTTTATGCAGTGGATGCGGAGGCAGACAAAGAAAACAGCCTGATCGTGAGCGGACGAGTCAGGCACTACGGTAAAGGATTCACGGACAGTATACCACATCTCAACTGAAAAATGGAGGAGATCATATGAACGCTCTGATGCAACAGGAGCTGGATTCCATCCAAGGACTTTTGGAAGCGGAAGAAACGGAAACTCTGGAAAACGCGCGGGAACGCTTCCGCGTGGAAATCCTCGAGCAAGCCACCTGGTGCCTGCGGAAGATCGCCGCGATCAAGGCGCAGGCGAACGAAGTGAAAGCGGTGGCCGAGGCTGAGATCCAGCGGATTCAACAGTGGTATGAGAAGGAGACGGAAAAGCTGCAGCGTTCCATCGACTTCTTCACTGGGCTGCTTCAGGAGTACCACATGAATGAACTGGCTAAGGATCCGAAACGGAAGACGATCAGCACGCCATATGGGAAGCTGACGTTTCGCAAGGCGCCGGCTAAGTGGGAATACGACGAGGAGCGGTTGCTGGCCTGGCTGAAGCAGAACGGATATGCGGGATATATCCGTGTGAAAGAGGAGCCTATGAAAGCCGAACTCAAAAAGGTACTTCAGCCAGTAAATGGCCGAGTGGTTGACGAGAACGGACAAGTAGTCGAAGGAATTACCGTCATCGAGCAGCCGGATCGGTTCAGCGTGGAGGTGGATGCGTAATGGCGAGCCATCTCCAAGTCGTCGAGAGCCAACAGCAACCGGTCACGATTGAATATGTGCCCTCGGTGGCCATAACGCTAGAGCAGGCGGCAGAGAACCTGCGCAAGCTCGACCAGATCCGGCAGCGAATCATGCGCCAGGGAACGGACTACGACGTAATCCCCGGCACCCCGAAACCGACGCTGTTGAAGCCAGGAGCCGAGCGACTGCTGCAATTTTTCGGCTTGGGGCACCGCGTCGAGTGCGTGCACAAGGTCGAAGATTGGGACAATGGGTTTTTCTACTACGTCTACCGGGCGACGGTGATTAAGCAGTACCCCACGCACACCATCGTGGTGGCCGAGTGTGAGGGCAGTGCAAATAGCAAGGAAAAGCGCTACCGCAACCAGGACGTTTTCAGCATTGTGAACACGCTGCAGAAAATGGCCATAAAACGGGCTCTTGTCGGAGCCACGTTGCAAGCGACCGGGACAAGCGGGTTCTTCACGCAGGATCTGGACGACATGGATCTGGACGTTTCGCAGCCGCAAAGTGGTGGCGGTGAACCGCGCAAGCCGGCCGGCAAGCAAGCTGCCGAAACCAAGGCGCCACATCCGAAAGCACAGGTTGTCGAGCTGATGCGTCAGCTCGGATTCGACTGGAACGCGCTGGCGGAAGTTGCATCGGACGTTCTCGGTAGGCAGGTTAAAAAGGTCATTTCCGACATCAAGACCCCGGAAGAATGGCAGGCGGTTGCAAATGTACTCTCGCAGATGCTCGCTGGCCGGAGTGAACAGCAGGCGGCGGACGGGCCAGTCACTGAACCGGAGCCGGAGATTCCACTGGATGATCTTCCATTCTGAGGAGGGATCTGCCGATGGGCCTGATCGAGGTCTTGTGTGATGCGGATCTCGCAGCCTGCTACGACGGATTCGAGCGGTTGCGGGAGGCCGTGACGATCGCACGGTGTCTGGAGCTGTACGAGGAAGCGGAGGGGGCGGCTTAGGTCGCCCCGAAATGGTGGAAGGGAGCGGCGGGGAGTGAGAAAAGCAGCTTATATTTTTATACCGCTTGCGATTGGCACACTTTGCCTATTCTATCTCTATCCAAGCGAGGCTAAAACTATTCGTCCGGTCGGCGAAAAAATCCACATCGTCCAGCCAGTGGACACCCTCTGGGGTATCGCGCAGGCGAATTATCCGGAGCGGGATCCGCGCGAGATAGTATGTCGGATCAAGAAGCTGAACGGGCTGGAGGATGCGAGATTGCAAATTGGGCAGATGTTGAAGTTGCCGTGAAAGGGTGAAGGTGATGGCGCACAAGGTTTATATCAGTAGCGATATGAGTGTGGATGGAAGATTGATTGATGTTGCGGAGCAGAGTCCTGAAGCTGCTTTATTGTGGCCTTGGATCCTGACCGTGTTCGATGACTGGGGGCGGGCTGAGGCCTCCCCCAAACGCCTCAAGGCCATTGTGTTTCCAGCAATCAGCACGGTGAGCGTTGAAAAGATAGAGGCGGCTCTTCAGCTCTATGCAAAGGTCGGTCTCATTCGGTTTGCGGAAGTGAACGGCAATACAGTTATTGAGTGTGTGGATTGGCTCCAATCGCAATATGGCGGGCGAATACCTTCAGCCGATTGGAAACGGGTCAGGAAGGCTATATTTAAGCGCGACGATTACACCTGCCAATACTGCGGAAAGCGTGGTGGTGACCTTGAGTGCGACCACGTTATTCCCGTGAGCCGCGGCGGTGCAAACGATATCGAAAACTTGGTTACGGCCTGCAAGGAATGTAACCGGAAAAAAGCGGCCAAGACGGCAGAGGAGTGGCTGGGATGAGCCGTAAGCGGTATATCAGCACGGAAATATCCCTTTCGGGAAAGGTTGAGGAACTAGCCAGCCGTGCTGGCGAGTATGCAGTCATCCTCTGGACATGGATGATTCCGCACCTGGACGACTGGGGACGGATGGAGGGAGATCCCGATAAGGTCTTCTTTACCGTGACGCCGCGGTTCGCATTCCTCGGTCGAAAGCCAGAGGACGCCGAAAAGGCACTTCAGGCCATGGACGAACTTGGTCTCATTACGTGGTATGAGGTTGACGGTCGTCGCTACATCCAGGTAAACACTGATACTTTCTATGCTCTTCAGTCTTACATTCCGAAGGCAAAGCGGGACGAAGACAAGTCTGCGTATCCACCGCCACCGTCGTCAGGTGTAGAGCCTGAGACAAGTAACGAGGTAATCCGCAATATGTCGCGGAGTAGATCTGATATCCGTAAAGTACAGCAGAGTAGCGCAGTGTGCGATTCTGCGCTATCAAGTGTACCTTCACCTTCACTTTCACCTTCACCTTCTATATCTTCTTCTGCTGCTTCTACTACGCGCACGCGCGAGGAGGACGATTCGGTCCATCATTCGCCGGTTCGCGAAACACTTTATGCCGCCCACGAAAGGGTGTTTGGATTCGGCTGCAATCCACATCAAGCTGAAATCCTCGGCTCTTACGTGCACGATGGGATGGACGAGGCGGTTGTCATTCGCGCATTGGAGAGAGCGGCAGCAAACGGGACAGGGTACAGTTTCCCGTTAATCCAAAAAATCCTGAACGATTACGTGGCAGCGGGCGTGACAACGCTCCAACAGGCAGAAGCCTTCGACAACGAATTCGAACGTCGACGATCCGCGCAACCACGTGCAAAACCGAGGAGGGTGAACTATGCAGGGGATCAAGGAGATACTCGAACGCCTGGAGCAGAGAGCTCTGGAGGCAAAATCTCATACGGATACTACGACCAGTTCCCAGGACTCATCAAAACAGTGTCCGATCTGTGAGGACACTGAGTTCATCGTGGATGGGTGGACGGCCAAACCGTGTCCATGCGCAGAACAAAAGCGTCTGTATCGCCGGATGAAAAACGCCATGATTCCGGAAGAATTTGCAGACGCCCGTCTCGATACCTACTTGATCAAAAATCCAGTGCAGAAACTGATGCGGGATGCAATCGAGCAGTATCTTGAGGAGTTTGACGAGATCCAGAACCAGTCGCACAACAGCCTCGGGTTTATCGCTGCGTTTGGGGAACAGAAAATCCGGGAGATACGGGACTATCGGCAGCGGGCTGAAGTCAAGCGCAAGCACAACAACTTTGGTTTGGGCAAGACTCATTTGCAAGTGGCGGCCGCTAAAGAGCTTATCCACCGCGGATATAGCGTATTGATCGTGTCCGACGTGGTGTTCATGGAGGACCTTTCAAGAGCGCGTGGCTACGACGACGAGGGCGAGGCAATCAATCGACTGCTGGGGGCTGCGATCCAGGCGGATGTGCTTGTTTGGGACGACATCGGCAAGGCAAAGGTCAGCGAGTTCCGTCGGGACATGTACTACCAGGTGATCAACGAGCGGTACCGGGCGCGTCGGCCGATCATGTTCTCGAGCAACGAGGACATGGAGACACTGACGGAGAAGATCGGGGACGCGGCGGCCAGCAGGCTTTTCGGGATGGCTAAGGGCCGGCTTTACGTGGTCGAGGGGCCGGACTATCGACTGGTAGGGGCGTGAGCTTATGGCAGACATGAAACAGAGTTTGCAACTGCGTCTGATCAAGACTTTCAGCCTGTTGCAGTGTAGTCGCAGCCGGCAGATGGACATTATCGAGCAGGCGCTTGGCGTTCGGAAGAACATTACGGCGATGAACGTGGACGAGCTGAACCGGGTACTGTACGAGATCAACGGTAACCAGGAAGGGGTGGCGGTGTGATATTCAAGGCGCTTCACTTGTTTTGCGGCATAGGCGGTGGGGCTCTCGGTTTCCAAAATGCGCGGGAGGAGTACCGCGGAGTAGTCGGCCGGATCGAGACGCTTTGTGGCATCGATGCGGATCCGGAGGCGTGCGCCGATTTTGAGCGGATCACCGGCGCGCCGGCCGTTCAGATGGACTTGTTTAGCCTGGAGCAATACCGTGATTTCCACGGTCATGAACCACCAGAGGATTGGCAAGAGGCCATGCCCTACGACATCTGGCGGGCGACAGGCGGGGAAACACCGGACATAGTGTTTACGTCGCCGCCGTGCAAAGGATTCTCCGGACTGCTGCCGGAGAAAAGCGCCCGGTCGCGGAAATACCAGGCGTTGAACCAACTGACGGTTCGAGGTATCCGCTTGGTGCTGGAAGCCTTTGAACACGATTTGCCGGCGCTGATCATTCTTGAAAACGTACCGCGAATCACCACGCGTGGCGCCGCGCTGTTGCAGCAAATCAAAGACTTACTCAAACGTCACGGTTACGCGATGCATGAAGGATACCACGATTGCGGCGAGATCGGCGGGCTGGCTCAACACCGGAAGCGGTACCTGCTGATCGCCCGAAACGAGCGTAAGGTGATGCCGTTTGTCTACCACCCGCCGAAAAAAAGCGGGTACGTACGATCGGAGAAGTTGTGGGACCGCTGCCGTTGCCAGACGATCCGGCCGGCGGGCCAATGCACAAGTTACCTCGTCTGCAGTGGAAAACATGGGTCAGGTTGGCATTGATCCCGGCCGGCGGCGACTGGCGGGATCTGGAGAAGATCCCATGGTGGCAGTACCGGATCACTCACATGCCGCGCAAAGGCGCAATGGCCGTCGGCAAATGGGACCAGCCGAGCGGTGCTGTTACTGGGGCCGCGGGGTTTGGGCGGAGCAACGGCGTCCAGGCCGTCGCCGATCCGCGCCTGACGCTGGAGAGCATGTACCCAAGTGGATACGGGGTGCAGGAGTGGGAAAAGCCAGCGCTGACCATCCGAGTGTCCGGCCGGATTATGAACGCACCGGTTTCGATCGCAGGTCCCAGACTGCCGGAGCGAGAAAACCGGCATCCGGGAGTGTACCGTATCGAGCGTTTCGAAGAGCCGGCCCCCTGTGTCACTGGTACGCGATTCGGTAGCGGTGCTCCCGCCATCAGCGACCCACGTACCGGGTTCAAGAAGGACACGCACGGAGCCATCTACCGCGTGATGCGTTACGACGATCCTGCGAACACAGTTACGGGCGCGGCCCGGCCGAACAACGGTGCCCCTTGCATCGCTGATCCTCGACTCGGCTGCTCACCACGATCCGGTACGCTGGGGGTTCAGTGTTGGGACGAGCCCGCAAAGACCGTGATCGGCAGCGGAGACATCCACGCCGGAGCAGCGGCGGTTGCCGATCCGCGGATTCCTGGCGATACCGAACGGGACGTGTGGGTGATCATCGCAGAGGACGGAACCTGGCACCGGCCACTGACAACATACGAGTTGGCCATTCTGCAGGGGTTCCCGACACATCTGGCCGACGGCACACCGTTTGAACTTGTCGGCAGCAATGACGCCAAGTGGCGGGAACGGATCGGGAACGCAGTCCCACCGGCGGCCGCCCAGGCGATTGCTGAGACGATGTTGCGCACGCTGATGGCCAACCGCATGAACGAGTGGCTGATGTCGGGGGAGGACATTTGGGTAGCACCGGAGACGGAAGGCGAAGCGGTGGAGATGCTGCAGTGAATTTGTATCGGAGGAAGTCGAGGGGAGAGGAATGACACGGCTGTATGTGCAGGTGCTCTGCGAACGCTGCGGCCAGCCGCATGGAGCCGCAACTGGGCAGTATTTTGGGAGTTTCATTAGGTGACGAGGACATCCGGAAGGGGCTTTGTCTTACGTGTGAGATCGAATCGAGAAAAGGAGGGCTGGCTGATGCCAAAATGCCGGGGATGCGGGGCTGAAATTGATTGGATTCGGACGAAAAACGGCAAAAGCATACCGGTGGATCCGGACGAGGTATCGGTGGAGGTCGGGGCTCTGGAACCGGACACATGTGTGGTGACAGATAGCGGCAGCGTCCTGTGGGGGCGGCATTACACAGGCGGCGAGATCAACGGGTACATCGTGACGGGGCGAATCTCCCACTTCGTAACCTGTCCGGCGGCGGAGCGGTTTCGGAGGTCGAGGGCACATGCCTAGTGGCATCATCATGGGCGAATGCCCAATCTGTACTGAGCTTGTGTGGGAAGATGAATGGGACTTCACGGACGAACTTGGCATTGTGCATGAAAAATGTTTGGCATCGAACGTTTTGGCGAGAATCGAGCAGGGAAACATCGTCATGCTAGTCATACGCAAGCCGAAGGAGGTAGACGATGCGGATCAGCCAAGCGAACCGCGGCATGGCGTTTGAGCAGCTGATCGAATCCGCAAACGCTCAGTATCTTGCCAGGGGATGGGCGACCATTCAAAAGGTCGCCACTCCGTGGAAAGTGATTCGCCGAGGAAAACAGATCGTGTCTGCATTCCCAGAGAAAAAATCGACCGTCGATTTCGTCGGGGTGTTCAATGGCCGTGCCATAGCATTCGATGCGAAATCCACCAGGGAGCGGACACGCTTTGAGTTGGCACAAGTGGAGCCGCATCAGGTCGATTTCCTACGGCGCTGGCAAGACAACGGTGGGATTGCGTTCCTGCTGATAGAGTTCGCTGTGCTTCATGAGGTATATGCGATGCCGTTCCGGGAATTCGAGAAATGGTGGATGGGACGGATGCAAGGCGGCCGCCAAAGTATCCCCATTCAGGAAATCCGTCTTTCGTGCGACCGCGTGGAACCGAACCATGGGATTGCGTTGGATTACTTAAAGGCGGTGGTATCATGGCAAAAACAAAGCGGAAACCGAGGTGGTACTTGTTGCACCGAAAAGTGCGCGGACGAGATGTGTTTATCTATGAGCCGTTGAAGCGGTACGAACGGAAATCGAGGCTCAAACGCGGTTGGCGGTTGATCGTTCAGGGGGCGATTGCATGGGACTTCATAGAGAAATGAACCGGATGATGAAAAATTCTGGGGAACAAAAACGGCTGTAAATGGCAAATAGGAGGTTTTCGGGCGTGGCTGTGAAGACGTACATGAACCGGCACGAGCGAACCAACTTCATTTTCCTTGTGTCACTTTTGGCGAAGGCAAACGAGATCATCGAAGAGATCGAAAAGCATGGCGGAGATAAAACGATGGTCCGCTATCTCAAAACGGGTTCAACGTGGATCGGAAAAGCACTCAGACACTGGAGCGAACAGGTAGACGAATACACAAACGAGCAAATCTATCGGGAGGCAGAGCGGTACACTACGGCACTGATTTTCCACCGCGACGCCGAAAAACATACGCTAGAGATGATGAAGAAAGACAGGGAGATGCGGGCGAAAGTCGCAGAGGAAATGGGACTTGATCCAATCCACGACCTGACGGAACTGGTGCTGGCAGCAGTCTGTCGGAAATGTGACGGGAAAATCAGTGAGCGGTGTGCGGTGTATGACACGTTAGATGCGCTTCGGGTACCGGAATGGGACGATCATCCGCTGTGTAAGTATGCAGGGTGCGGGGTGGTGGAGAATGCAAGTTGAACTGGCAAAACTAAATCAAGCTGGATACTAACGAGAGGAGGAAACGATCTATGCGCAGATGGAGAATCAAATACGAAAGCGGAATCCAGCAGGTCGTAGAGGCATCCGGCGTGCGGGAAGCATGGTACCGAGGGGACGAACTGAGAAAAGCACAGCCCGGGCTCGGGCGGATCGTGAGTGTTGTGGAGGTGCGGGGATGATGAAATTGACTGATCGCGAACAGGAAATCTTGGATTTCATTAAGAGTTATATCAGCACTAAAGGATACCCGCCATCCATGCGGGAGATCGCGAAGGGCGTTTGGCTGGCGTCGAGTTCCAGTGCACATAAATATCTGACTAGACTGGAGAAAAAAGGGGCGATCCACCGGGATCCGGCGACTCCTCGAGGGATTCAGGTGTTGATCTGAAAAAATGCCCCGGTTCTCTTTTGGGGGAGAGGGCCGGGGCTAACGGATGTTCCTATTGCCCATTATAGCACAAGGGGTGATGGGAATGGTTGAGATTTTGCTAGATAAACAACAGTGCATAGAAACAATTTGCGCCAAATGCCCTGGTACTCTGTGGGGCGAAAAAAGCGTTTGTAGGATTCACGGGAAATCCGTCGGTCAAATTGAGAATTGCCAAGAGTGGGGGAAATTCACACCGACCGGTCTCAAAGACCACGGTGGCCAGCTTGCGTTGTTCGATATTGAGCCAGCTATCGAAATTGTCCAACGGGTGGAGGAGGAGCTGAAGGACTATCACTGGATGGTCAAGGAAATCGATCGCATCAAGGATCTCCTGAAAGAAGCCGGTGAGGGGGCAGTCAGGCAATATGGTGTCGAGAATGGGCAAAAGCCTGTTGGACTGAATAGCGATCCGGTCCACCGTGAGGTGGCCCGACGGGAGCGGTACTGGAAGCGGCTTGAGAAGCTAGAAGCCAAGGTGAAGCGAATCGAGACCGCGCTGGAAAAGATCCAGGACGAGAAGGAGCGAACCGTGCTGGAGTGCATTCTCGATGGCGTTCGGATGAATATGATCGCTCGGCATGTAGGGGTGTCGCGGCAGCGGCTGAATGAAATCAAGCGGGACATCGTGAAGCGATTGGCTTGGGAAATGTACGGGGATGAATTGAAGGGGGCATAGGGTTTTGAAAACATGCTGGAAAGGTAGAGGTGATGTGTTAATGGATATTGGGAATCGGGATCAATTACAAGCCGCTTTGCGGGATATGGCAATTGCCTGCTGGGATTATTTCGAGAGATTGAAACAACAAGGGTTCAATGAAAATCAGGCGTTAATTTTAGTGGCTTCATGGCAGGCAGCAATTTTTCAGAACGGAAAATGATGTCACTATGAGGTTTACATTTCTGACAAAATGGACAAAAGTTTACACTTCTGACAAAATGGACGTTTTTTGCGGGCAGTATCCCGGGAGCATACAATGATTGTGCAGAGATTGGTTCATCCCTCTGTTTCTCTTCCTCCTTCGCCGGTTCTGCCCGGCGTTGGTTACTTGGGGCGCGCGTTAGGATTGTCGTGTATCCTGGCAGTCCGCTCCCTGGCCTCTGCGGTCGGGCGAGTTAAGCGCGCGTCTCCGGGTGACGAACGCTTGGCGGAACCGCTGTGTGGCGGATCATCTTTTGGGCTAATGTTGAGCATCAAGATAGCTTGATCGACATAGGATAAGCAAATGGAAACGCCGTTGTCGGTGCTGCTACGTACGTACCGGTGACGCTGCGAGATAGAGGCAAGGCACCGGAAGTGGGTGCCACGACCGCCAGCGTGCTTGGGGCTGGTGTTCTTTTGTTTGGAGACGGATAGGGCGGTGATGAGATGACGAAAAAGAAAGCGGCGGTGAAACCTCATCCCTGCACAGGATGCATCTGGAAGAGTGATGCGGGGACGAAGGTTGTGTGCCCGTTTACCAAGTGTACCAAGGAAAATGGATGGCGAGCAGGTGCGTAACGGTAACACCAGTGACAGTAACAAGCGTAACGGTAACAGGGAGGTGGCCTTGTATGCCGGCTGGATATTCCGCCCGATGCCGGGTGTGTAACTCGGCATACCGGGCTGAAATCGAAAAGTGGTGCAAGAAAGAGGGATTGAGTCCACGAGCGGCGTCGGCGCGGTTACTGGAACAATACCAGGAGAAGATCAGCCACAAGTCGATATGGCAGCATATGACGGAACATTTCGACGTCCGTGCCGAGGCCCGCGAACAATATCAGCGTAGTCAGGAACAGATGCGGCAACTGGCTGAGAAGCGCGTTTCCGATATAGAGATGCTTGATGACATCGCTTTAGGGTGCTTTGAACTCAACCATGCTGCCAGGGTGTGGTTGAATGATTTGGTCGAGCAGCGGAACCCAAAAATCCCGAAATCGCTGGTCGACCTGGTTTCAACGACAGCCGCCGAGGTACGGCAGCATCTGAAAGTTAAGCAGGATCTACTCGGTGAAAATCCGGCAAACGATATCGCGGATGCGCTACGCGCCTTGTGGGGCGAAGACAATGCTGACAACGAGACAGAAACAACGCCTGATTGAGACGCTGCACAAGGCACGCCGTGATAAAGTGTTTTTCGCCCGTGCGTTCTTCGGGATCGAACTTGGCGGCAAGCAGATCGACGCCGTGAACCTCGCGGGACGCGTCAATGTGAAGGTGGCTGGTCGGCGCTTCGGGAAGTCGACGACGACGCTGGTGGACGTGGTGCATGAGTGCGCCACGAAGGCCAAGCAGCAATGGTACATCACCGGACCGTCTATTGACCAAGCGAAAATCTATTTCCAAGAGTTCGAGCAGCGGGCAGGAGAAAACCCGCTGCTTTCGGTTTTGGTCAAGGACTTCAAGTGGAGTCCGTTCCCGGAAGTCGTTCTGGTCAACGATTCAAAGATCATGGGCCGATCGACGGCGCGTGACGGCGTATACCTGCGCGGGAAAGGAGCGCATGGTGTGGCCATTACCGAGGCCGCGTTTGTCAAAGACCGTGTATACCATGATGTCATCCGTGCAATGGTGCTTGACCGAAACGGTGTCATACGATTGGAGAGCACTCCGAACGGGCATAACTACTTCTTCAAACTATACCAAGAAGGGTTGAACGATTTCACCGGCTATTATCGTGCGATGCATGCCACGGCTTTCGACAACCCGCGACTTGATCCAGACGAACTTGAACGGATCCGCCGCGAAGTACCGGAATTGGCGTGGCGCATCGAATACCTGGCCGAATTCGTTGAGGATGACACGTTCATCTTCCCGTGGTCGGTCCTCGTAGAAGTGTTCGACGATTACGAACCGCAAAAGGCACCTGGGAACGGCCACCGGTACGCGATCGGCGTAGACCTTGCGAAATACCAAGACTACACTGTCATCGTTGTTCTTGACGTCACACGGGCCCCATACAAACTGGCCGAATGGCATCGGTACCAAGGGAAGCTTTACACCGATGTCGCGGCACATGTCAATGAACTTCAGGAGAAATACCAGGCGCGCGTTTACCTGGATGCGACGGGAGTTGGTGATCCGGTCGCGGAGCAGGTACGGAACTGCGAGCCTTTCGTATTTTCGGAACGCACGCGTCAGGAGCTCATCAGCAACCTGACCGTGCTGATTCAGCAGAAGCGGCTTTGTCTGCCGTCGTCCTGGACTGTACTGAGGGATGAGCTCCGGTACTTCCGGAACGTTCGCCGCGGGCTAAAGGTTCGGCCAGAGGCGGCGGAAGGGTATAACGACGATACTGTCATGGCTTTGGCGCTGGTTTGCTGGTCGGTAAAGCCTGGTCGTGAGCCTTTGCCTGAAGACGTCCGAAACTTGTTCAAGGGGGTGAGCATGGTTTGAGCAAAACGACGATACGAAAGCAGAGCTGGTTCTGGCGAGTGATCGGTGAAATCAGCATGTTGCGTACTTCCGGTTTGCAAGCGTTTGGCTTTTTCGCCCCATATACGCTCGACAGCAGCCGGGTGGACTACACCCTGGCCAGGGAGCTGTACCGGAATACGAACGATAGGTACAAGCTCGGGTCCGGGTTCGCGAAGCCTATAGTAAACACGACAGCCGGCTTCATGGGAGAACCGCACTTCACACATGCGGATCCGGAAGCGGATCAGGAGTTGGAACGGGCGTTTTCCAAATGGACAGGGAAAGTTCTCCGCATCAATCGGAACACGCTCCGGGATGGAGACGTGTTCGCTCGGATTGCGTTGATGCCGAGCCGGTTCAAGCCCGATGAGCAGCAGTTTAATTTGATGCTAACGCCTCCGGAATGGGTAACGCCGATCGTCGATCCGCTCACGGGTGGATGGCAACAGGTCATTATCCGGCATCCGGTGGTGGTGACCGACGCTAATGGCCGTAAGCAACAGGACTACACGATCATCGAAACGATCACCCCAACGCAGAGAACCATTGAGGCGGACGGACGGGCGCCGGCGGAGATCCGGGCCCAGAACCGGACGGAACCGAACCCGTGGGGATTCATCCCCATCGTCCATTTCCGGAATGAGGCTGAAGAAAACCAGCTCTTCGGTCTGAGCGACCTGGAACCGGTAGAACCGTTCATGAAAGCGTACCATGATGTTATGCTGTTCGCAGTCCAGGGGTCGAAATTGTTCAGCCGTCCGAAAGCGAAGTTCAAACTCAATGACGTCCAGAAGTTCTTGAGCGACAACTTTTCTCCGGAAGAGATCAAAGCCGGACGGCTGAAGTTTGCCGAGAAAGAAATCTTTCTGCTGCAGGATCAAGACGACGCCGCATTCATTACCGCCGACAGCGGACTCCAGGGAATCACAACGCTCCTGGAATTTATCTTTATGTGCATCGTTGACGTCTCTGAAACACCTGAATTCGCATTCGGTACGGCGGTTGCCAGCTCAAAAGCATCCGTTAGTGAGCAGATGGTCCCGTTGTCTCGGAAAATCCGGCGTAAGCGTGGGCAGTTCGAAGAGTATTACTCCGAGCTGGCGAGCATGTACCTGGCCATGTGGGCGCAGGTCGAGAACCGAACGCTTGACACCTACCACGTTGATGTCGGATGGGATGAGATATCGCCTCGAAACGACAAGGAAGTGGCAGAAACCGTAAAGACACTGGTCGAAGGGCTTGCCCAAGCAGTGGAAGGCGGCCTGATGTCCGTTGACGCCGCGGCCGAGTTCCTGCGCGAATTCGTCCCATCCATGTTGCCGTGGGTGGATCCGGATGCGGACGACGACGAACGCCGCAGGGTGGCGAAGACGTTCCAAACGCTCTCCAGGTTGCGGGACGGAGAAGGGCTGGACGGAGCAAGTGACAATCAGCCGGACGGACTTGGCCAGGAGGAATGATGAATGGCGATCGGTGACATTGACCGTGCCAAGCGGGATCTGGATGTCAAGGCCAAGGATTACCGGGAAGCTGCCGGGGATTACGCAGAATACCTGAAGCGTTCACGTGAACGTTTTGAACGTGCCGAGGTCGTCACCGTCCGGCAGGTACGGGAAGTGTACCGGAGAGCTGCACGGCGCGTCCGCGACGCCGTTCGCACCGTTACGCCTGGAACGCTTCGGGAACGACACCTGTTGGCACTTGCAAAAGCGCTGGACTCTGTAGCCGAGACGTTGCGAGGACAGTTGGACAGCGTATTGCGTTCCGGCATCCAGTTGGCCGTCGATATTGCTGTACAGCCCGCCGAACAGATTACGATGGAAGCGATAGGCGACGTCTTTGACCGAGCCGGCATCCGGGCGATGTTCACGAACGTGAACCAGCGCACGATGACTGCGCTGCTCAGTAGAACCCGCGGCGACGGACTCCGCTTGTCGGACCGGATATGGCGGACAAGCCGGACATGGCAGCGTGCAGCTGCTCGTGTCATTGAAGACATGATCGCCAGAGGACAAAACAGCCGGGAAGCGGCTCGTTATATCGACCGATACTTACAGCCGCAGACGCACACTGTACTCAAGGCGGAAACGCGACGGCGCTTGGGAGTGCCTAAGGACGTGTCGATGGAAGCCATGCGCCTAGCCGTGACGGAGATGAACAATGCCTTCCATGAAGGGACCATCATTGCCGGCCGGGCGACACCGAGCTACCAAGGCATTCACTGGCGCCTTTCGCATGCTCATGTGGTGCCGGATGTTTGCGATAAGTTGGCCGCGGGAAGTCCGTATCCGAAAGGGCAGGAGCCGACCAAACCGCACCCATGGTGCCGATGTGTGGCGATCCAAGCTCACGAGGATCCGAAAGTATTCATGCAACGGTTGCGGGAGTGGGTGGAAAATCCATCGTCGCAGCCGGATCTGGAATCGTGGTATAATGAACATGCGAAACCTTTTCTCTCCAAACCCGTATCACTCCCTGAGAAGGGTAAAGGTGGCGGACAGAGCCAGCCTCCGGCAGAAGAACCAGAGTCGCAAGAGAGTTCATACATTCGTCTTGCACAAGAACATGGCATCAGCCGAAAGGCAGCCGCTGTAATCGAGAAAGTCGGGGAAGACATACGGCAGCAAACTATCCGTCACGGTATTGAATACGCAGCCATGGTCGATATGAACAGCGGTGAAATGCTCGGGGAGATTTTGGACGGGCAACAAAGCGCAGTCGATATTGGCGAACACATCCGGCGGATGAAACCGGGGAAAAAATATGTTCAAATTCATACGCATCCCAGGAGTTCGTCGTTTTCGCCTCAGGATATTATGCTCCTATATCGTTATGATATTGGCGCAATGGCGGTATTCGGGACAGATGGACGGAAATACGTGATGTCGAAAGTATCGGATGCGATTGAAGATATTTTGGACATCAAAGAAGCATACGACAAAGAGATTCAGGCTTTACAGCAAAAATATGCTGATCTTGTACTGAGTGGCATGATGACGCAGGAAGAAGCCTGGAAGGAACATAGTCATGAAGTATGGCTGAACATTGCCGCGAAACTCGGCTTCAAATATAGCCGATTGAAGGAGTGACAGGCCGTGAAGGATAGAAAAGAGCCCACTGCCGGAGAAATCAAAATGCAAATTGAAAAAGGAATTGTCAACGACTGGAGCGATGCCAATCCTCCAGATTATGGCGTCCCGCCAAAGCAGAAAGTCGTTGATATAGAAACTTACCGAAACCGCCAGAAATAGGCGGTATTTCTTTTGCCTGAAAGTGAGGTGATCAATATGTCCATCTTGCGTTACAGTCCTCAATCAAAAACATACACGCCGCAGGGGCAGGACGGGAAATGGGCACCGAAGGTGCTGACGGCGAACACGCAGCAAAAAGCGCCAACCGGTCCCGTCACTTACCCGCCCGGTCATCAGGGATCGCCGAATGTCCTGACGCAGAAGTAACGAACCGTCTACCCGTTTTGGATAGGCGGTTTTTTCATGCCCATGAAGGGAGGTGAGAGCGTTGAAGAAGGGCGAATTGATTCGGCTCACGGCGCTGATCGCCGGCGAGATGAAGATAGAGGACGTACCTCTCGCTTCATGGGTGAATCTCGACAAACTGAAAGCGGGCGATGACGATCCGCTCGAGGTCGTAGTCGAGGTTCCATCCGGACGTTCGAAGAGAGGTTGGAATTACCGTCCAGCAGCGCTTCAGCGAATCGTAGGTGAAGTGATGAGCACCGGGCTTCCCGGATTTCTTGGCCACCAGAAAGCGGAGAACGTGGATACCGAATTCCCGACACCGGTCACGCACTGGATCGGTGCAAAATGGGAAAACGGGAAAGCCTACTTCCGCGGTCTGGTGGACGCCGCAGCTAAGGATTTGAAGCGCTGGATTCGCGCTGGTGTGATCCGTCAGGTCAGCATTTTTGGGCAACCGAAGCTGCAGCAGACGTCCGGTGAGATAGATGTAGTTGACTACCGGCCGATGTCGATCGACTGGACGCCGTTGAACCGTGCCGGGATGCCGACGCGGATCGTGGCGGTGGGCGAGATGGACACCATTGGCGGGGAGATGGACCCCGAAGATCATGGAGGTGATGACGGCGTGAAACGAACGCTGAAAGAAATTCTGGACGAACTGAAACAGGTCATGCAGGCCAACGGAACGACGTTTGCGGCTGTGGCCGGGGAAATGGGCTGGCAGTTTCAAGACGTTGCACAAACTTTGGGCGGCGAACAGTATGCGCAAATGCAGGCTGCACAGCAAGCGGTCGGTGAAATGGCGGAATTGTTTGGTCTTGATAAAAGTGCAAATCCGGCCGATGTCGTCGCTGCTGTGAAAGCAGCACGGGAGGCACAGGTTGCCGCGGCAAAGGTGCAGAGGGAGCAGTTGATTGATAGAGTAATCGGCGAAATGGTCGTGGCCGAGGCGGCCCGTCCGCTGGTGAAACGGCTACTAAACGTTCCGGAGAATGCGGACGAGGCCGCGATTAAAAAGGCTGTCGGTGAAATGTTGGAACAGCAGGAAATCAAACAGGTCGTCAGTGGTCTGTTTAATCAAACGGTGTACCGGCCGGCATTCACCGAGGCGCCTGTGACTGGTGGTGGACAACATACTGGGCTTGTGACACGGAAAGCAAGAATCTGAGGAAAGGGTGAGAGTGAATGGGACGCAAAGTATCTGACGGGCGTTCGGTCCGCGTGACCGTACCCCAAAACACAACGATTGAAGCAGGGAAGTTCTATCTGCTCAATGGTTTCTTTGGCTTGGCAGTGCAATCCGTGACCACCGGTACAGGTGAGACGGCCGAAATCATCCTGAACTGCGAGCAGGCCGAATACGAAACCAGCCAAATTACCACTGCTGATGCATTTGCGAAAGGCGACAAGGTGTATTGGAATGACACAACTAAGCTGCTGACTACTCAGGCCAACCCAGATGCCAGCGGCAACCCGCAAAACCGTCCGGTTGGCCGCGTGACGGTCGCCAAAGATGCCAACAACGTGATCTGGTTCGTGCTTGGTCCGCAAATCCAAGCACATGCATAATACGGAGGTGAGAAGCGAATGTCGATGAAAATCGTATCGTTTGAAACACTGAAAGAAGAACGTCGCAAACAGACCCTTGAGGTTCAAGTGCCATATACGTCTCCGACGGGCGAGATGCGGACGGTGACGAAAAAGATCGTCAACGGGGAAATGGAAGTCTTCGACTTCGCGCAGCCCTTGGGTGAGATGATCACCACGCCGGCGGGTTTGGATCAGATCGTGCAAAAAACCGTGATTGATCTGGAACTCGGCCGTGAGGCGGTTCCGCTGCTCTACGGTCCGATTTACCGCCGCGTCGAGGACCCGAACTTTACGGAGCATGTGGACATTGCACCGTTCACGTCGGCGCAGGTCGTATTCCTGGAGCATATGGAGCTCGAAGAAGTGAAGTTTGGCACCCGGAAGGTCGGCACGAAAGACACCGTTCCGATCATCACGTATGCTGCCGGATTGCAATGGACAGAGGACATGGTGCTCTACGATAAGACATGGGAGGTCTCCGAAGCAAGCCGAGCCATGGGAGAGGCGTACAACGCGCTGCTGAACCATATTCATCTATACCCCATCATCAGCTACAATTACGCGGCCAAAAACAAGACGGCTGCGGTGACGACGGAAGCAAATCGCATCCTGAATATCCGGGCGACGATCCGGAAGGGGCTCATCGACGCGAGCCAAGACAAGAATACGGACACCATGGCGCCGCGACGTCCGACGATCTTGCTTGCGCATAGTGCGAACCGTTGGGATATTGAAGAGTCCCTGCAGCGTCTGCAAGTGGGTGGATCGATCTACCCGGCACTGGGACAAATCGACACGTTGATTTTCTATGACGGGTACAGCATCACCGTGGGCGAAAAAACTTACACCTACGGAGGCTGCCCGACAGACAAGGCGTACCTGATCGAGCCGCAGAAGTATTACCGCGAACTGGTGAAGCACGATCTGCGCGTGGATGCTGCAGGCGCTGACTTGAAACGGTTGATCGAAAACGCTGTTATCGGCCGTGCTCGCCGTGGTGTGGTGGCTTCGCCGGCAAATTCCGTGCAGGAAATCACTTTGCCGGCATAAGGAGTGATAATTGATGCCTAAATGCATTGATTGCGCCTGGTTCCCGTGGGACCCGGGCGCTGATTTTTCCATGTTGCCGGTTGCCCGGTGCCACTCTTCACTGAAAGCTAGACGGTGGCCAGGGGAAGCGGCGACCGCGGCGCATGAGTGTCCCTATTTCACAGCGAAGGAGGGGGCAACGGCAAATGAATCACCGAAAGAAGAGCCGGCCAAGGAAGAACACGCTCATGTCACTAGGAGGCGGCGGACATGATCCCAACGCCGGAACTGAGAGCTGAACTTCGGGAACTGATTGATGAGGTCATCCCGGCTGGCGGTACGGAGGTGGATACCCGGTTCACGGATGCCCAGCTGGACGCCATTCTGACAAAGGCAAATACGATTGAAGAAGCAGCGGCCGCAGCATGGGAGCGGAAAGGACTGCGTGCGATGAGCGAGCGCGGCGGTCTTGAGGAAAGTCAGGCGGGAAGCGAACGGCTGAAATTCGTCTCCATTGAAGCATACCGAGACCACTGCTTCCAAATGGCAGCCTACTTCCGCGGAAAAGTTCCTGGTGGAGGCTCGCGGCTTTTCGTGTATGAGGCGCCAGCGATCGAAGGTGTGGAAGCATGAGCGAGGTTGTCGAGGCTCTTAGACGAGCACAGCGGCAAGCGATCGTGGAGAACGCGGTCCAGATCACGATTACACGCACCGAAAAGATCGAGGTGGACGGCGCTTTCCAAGAACGGATCAGCACGGTCGGCCCGTTTACTGTTCGTTTGTTTCAGCGGAACAGCGGCGCTGCTCCGCAGGAAGTATCTACGCTGGCCGGTACAAAGCATGTCGATACCCGATGGGGACTGCTTGCCGATTGGCAGGTCGATATCCGCTCTGGACCAAATGTGAAGGACGAATTCGAGGCATACGGGAAGCGCTTCCTCGTGGTGGCCGTGTATCCGCAGATGGTGCAGAGCCAGCTTTGCGGCTACCAGGCCGATCTCGAAAGGGTGACGTGACATGGCGTTCGGCGATAATGCAATCGAGTACACGGAACGAAAAATCGCCGGCATGGTTGCCTTGATGCAGAACCTTGCCGGGCATGCCGAGGGAGATATGAAATCTCATGCCCCTTGGATGGACCGAACAGCTAACGCAAGGAATGGATTGCATACCGGGATTGAGATCGGCGACAACGAGTTCCGACTCTATCTTTCTCACGGTGTGGATTACGGCGTGTTTCTCGAACTAGCTCATGGCGGAAACTACGCCATCGTGCGGCCAACGGCTGACCAATATAAGAGTAAGCTCCGAGATGAAATATTGAATTGGTGGCGGTCGGTATGAGGGCGGCAATCAGACAGCAATTAATTAACCAGGTGCCAGATGTCCAAGGCCGGGTCTATGAACCCCATGCAGCTGGAGCCAGCACAGCAAAACCTTACCTGGTGCTGCGCCAAGGGGTTGACGCCGAAGATACGCCATGGACGGGTTTCAGGCGAATCATCGAGGTCTGGCCTTACGTTGCCCGGACCACTTTCCAGAAGGTTGACGATCTGGCGGCCAAGGTAGTGGTGGCCCTGGACAAACAGATTTTGACCGATACCGCCACCGGCGAAGTCTTTACCTGCCAGTATCTGGGCACTGTAGGGCAAGATTATGTGGACGAAGAATGGGATGCCATCACCCGGGGCCTGCGCTTTGCAGTGCTGGCCTTGCAGCCGGTGGCGGTGCCTGAGACGATGGCAAATGACCCCTGGTTGGAAGCTCTGGCTAAGTGGACCGAGAAAGTGTTCGGTACTTCTTGGACGGTCTACCGCAACGCCTGGCCACTAGGCTATAAGCGACCGGCAGTAATGTGGCGGTTAACTGGAGTTGAGGTCCGGGAAAGGGCCCTGGCGATGTTTGAGGTACAGAAGAGGTTTATCGGGCATGTTCTGGGCAGTACGCCAAATGAGCAAATTGCCGGGGCATTGACTGTGGTCCAGGAACTAGGAAGCGCGATTAAATTGCCCTTGGACGTGGCCAACAAACGATACCTGACGGTGAACAACCCCGGGGTGGATTACCGTGCAGACGCTCTGACCTCCGGGCAGGTATCGGTAACATTAAGCCGGCTGACCAACCGGCCGATGGTAGAAGCGCCATTGATTCAGAAAGTAAATCAAATCGGAAATATCCAGTGAGGTGGTAAGCATGGCTGAAAAGAAATCTATGCAGGTGCCGCGATATTCTCGGGAAGAGCTTATGGCCAACGCCGAAGCTCTTTTTGGCGTTAAACCGGAGGTGGTAGTGGGGGCATTACATGGTAACGACCAGACGGAATTCACGGTAGATGAGATATGGAAGATGATTGATAGCTTTTTAAAGAGGAGGGTTAGTTGATGGCAGGAGGACAATGGTCGCCAACTGAATTACCAGTGCTTCCAGGTTTATATTTGAACTTCCAGGCCGCAGCTCTGGCAGCTATCCAGCCTGGGGCCCGGGGTGTGGTGATTGCGCCGGTCAAAGCCCATTGGGGGCCAGTGCGGCAGTTTGTGGAGATTGCGAGCGAAGCGGACATCATGGATATCTATACCAACGATGAGACCAACGGCGCTACGGCATACACTACCCTGCGTCTTGCGTTGCTCGGCGGCGCCAAGAAGATCCTCGGGTATCGTCTGGCCGACTCCAATGCCGCCGTGGCTTCGGTGACGCTGACGGATACTTCCACAACTCCGGTAAACGTCCTGCGACTGGACGCAAAGTATCTCGGGGCGCGCGGGAACAACTTCAAGGCCGTGGTCCAGGTGAACCCCGTGGACAACACGAAGAAGGACATCAAACTCTACGAAGGCACCACGCTTCTGCGGACCTTCACCTTTACTAACGGCACCATTCAGGCAGCGGCGGACGCCATTAACAACGATACCGGCAACAAGTGGATTGTGGCTACCAAGTTGGCTGAGGGCAACGGTGTTTTAGCTGACGTTTCTAACGTTGCAATGGCTGGTGGCAACTCCGGTATCGCCGCAATCGCCGCGGCGGACTATACTAACGCCCTGGCCGCTTTTGAGACGCAGGAATTCAATCTACTGACCCTGGACGGGGTTACTGACCCGGCTATCCAGACCAGCGTGGTTTCCTGGGTTTCTCGGGTGCGTGATGAGGGTAAGGGCATTATTGCGGTCCTGGGCGGCTCCCTGGCCGACGATACCGCAGCCGACGCAGTATCCAAGGCTACTACCCGGAGCGCCAGCTTCAATCATGAAGGCGTGGTCAACGTCGGGGTAGGGGCCATCCTAGACGGCATTAGTTACTCCAGCGCCCAGATTGCGGCCTATGTTGCGGGTCTCATTGCAGGCCAGAAGCTCAGTGAATCCACCACCTACGCGGCTACACCGTTTGACGACGTAACCCGTCGCTGGACCAGGAGCGAGATGGAGACGGCTGTCAAGAACGGGGTATTTTTGTTGTTCCACGATGGTCGGATAGTCAAGGTTCTGCGTGGGATGAACAGTTTGATTACGCTCCGTCAAGGCCAAAACAATTCCTGGAAGAAAATCAGGACGATCCGTGTGATGGATGCGATCAACACTGATCTCACCAAAGCTGCTGAGGACAATTATATCGGCAAAGTGAACAACACCGAAGAAGGGCGGCTAGCTCTCATTGGCGCCTGTAAGCAGTATATGAATACGCTTGTCCAGGGTGGAGTGATCGAAGCGACGGGTTGGGACGTCTTTCTCGATCCGGACTACTACGGCCCGGCGGCAACACGGACACCGGAACCGGATCAGGTCTATATCCGCTGGACGGCGCGTTTGACCGACGTCGTTGAACAGATTTTCGGTACGTTTATCGTGCAATAAAGGAGGCAAGATAAACCATGCTTGATCCTTCTCGCGTTATTCTTGGTACGTATGGCCAAGTGTATATCGATGGGGTATGGCAGACGAACGTCAATCATCTGGAAGCGAACGTCGAGATTGAAAAACGTGAATTGCGCCTTTCCGGCATGGAGTGGACCGTTCATAAGAAGGGTGCTAAAAAGGGAACCGGCACCATGAGCGGGTTCAAAGTCACGTCAGATATGATCCGTCGCGGCTTCTCAAAGTTCGATATCATCTCCAAATTGGCCGACCCTGAAGCCTACGGATTCGAACGAATTCGGCTTATCAACTGCATGCCGGACCGCATCCAGCTTGCCAACTGGACGGCCGGTGAGGAAGTCATGGAGGAAATTCCGTTTACGTTTGAAGGGTACGAATTGCTTGATCCGATCATTGCTTTGTAAATGTTGGGAGGGTATAAGAAGTGGACTTTGAAAAAATGACCGAGGAGCAGATTTTGCAACGGTTGTTGGATGCGGACACAGTTCCGGAAAAAACCGTTGTGTTGAAACGCCTGGGAGTTCCGGTGAAACTGCGGGCGCTCACGGGAAAACAGGTGTTCAATCTAAAAGAAGAGTGCACCACCCGAAGAGAAAAGAAAGGCCGAGTCATTGAAAATTTTGACGAGGAAGCTTTCAACATCGGCCTAATCGTCCAGGCCACGGTTTCTCCAAACTGGGGAGACCCGAAATTGAAGGCGAAGTTTCAAGCAAGCGGCCCGGAAGAAGTGTTGAAGAGAATCCTTCTTGCCGGTGAAATCCAGCAACTTGGCGATGAAGTTCTGGAATTGTCCGGGTTCAATACGGAGCTGGAAGAAGTAAAAAACTAATCAAATCCGGGGGGCTGGCTGGCATGCTGCATGCGCTATTTGTGCGGCACCACCTGCGCCCCGGAGAGTTTTGGTCGCTGCCTCGCGGAGAGCAGATTTTTCTGCTTGCTTCAATTGAATTAGAACTGTCAGAGAAACCAAGGCCGAAGCTGCAGAAGGGAGGGACAATGCGTGGCCGAACGTGAATACTATCGCCTGGATCTCGTCGTAGGCACAAAAGGTACAGAAGAGACGAAGCGCGAATTGCGTGCGATGGATAAATTCATCGAATCAACACGCAAGCGCGGGGAAATGCTCAACAGGTTGCGGATGAGTCCGGCGGTGAAACTGGAAGATAAGATAACGAGTCCAGCCAAGCGCATACAATCGGCCCTGCGCGGCCTCGCCTCCCAAACGTGGACAGTGACTGTCAAAGCGAAAGATCTTGCAACGGGGACCATTGGTCGGATAAAAGAGTCCGTCTTTTCGCTCCAAGGTGCCGCTTTGACAGCGGCAGGTATGTTCGGTGTTCATAAACTCGGTGAGGCGACTATCGGCGCTGCCATGGACTTTGAAACTCAAACGATCTCTATGGAGCATTGGCTCAAGGGTAACAAACAACTTGCCCAAGACTTTACGAACTGGTTGGATCAATTTGCTGCCAAAACCCCTTTTGAGATGGAGGATGTTTTCCCAACTGGAGCAAGGTCTATCGGAATATCGGACAGTGACCTTGATGTCGCAAAACGGTTGGTAAAACTTTCTGCTGATATGGCAGCCTTGACACCAGGAAAGACCATGCGAGACGCAATCGAGGCCCTGGCGGATGCCCAGATGGGCGAATTCGAGCGAATGAAGGAATTCGGCATGAAAGTATCACAAGATCTGTTTAAGCAGTGGGGAGGATTCGGCGGGTTCCTGTCGCAGGCTGAGGAAAAGTTTGCAGGCGGCGCCGAAAAACTCAGCCAATCCACCCGCGGCATGGTTTCGACGATCACCGACTTTATCAAAACGCAATTCCGGAGTGTTGGTATGGGAATCAATGAGGCGATGGGGCCGAGGCTGAGGAAGATCACCGACTGGTTTGACAGCAACCAAGACACAGTGAAAAGATGGAGAACAGCATTGATCAACTTCGGGCGTGAAGCGGCTGAGGCGGTTCTGTCAAAATTGGAATCTGCCTTTAATTATGTGCGAGTTCGTTATCTGGACAACCCCGAGTTTCAAAAATTGGACTTCCCGGCTAAAGTTAAGTTTATTTTTGATGATCTTTTTCAGGTATATCAAAAGTGGCTTTCATCCGGAGGGCAAGAAAAGATCGATGCAGTGAGTACAAGTTTAATGACATCCCTTGCGAATGGCATAGAAAATGCTTCTGGGCCAATTTCGAAAGCGGCACTTTCGGTTGGATCTACAATCGGAGAAGGGTTAATTACTGGGTTCACTGAAGCCATTAAAAATCATCCTTTTCTCGGGATGATAATCGGCGCAGGAATCGGTATGCGTTTTGGCACAATTGGAGCGTTAATTGGAGGTGTTGTTGGAGGAGCATATAGCGTTGGAGCAAAGGCAGGGGATGCGATACTGAATCTAACAGATAAAACCAGCTCCGCGATTCGTGAAAACAGGATGCAATGGGCAGAAGGTGCGTTCGATGCAGTAAAAAACACACCGGCAAATGAACCTGTTTTTAAAGGGGATACAACTTTTGAACAAAGAAATGTTTCGTTTTGGGACAGAATTAAAAACTTTTTCACGCCCCATGCAACCGGCGGAATTTTGACACGTCCCCATCTTGGTCTTGTGGCTGAGAAGGGTCCAGAAGCGATTATCCCTTTATCTTCTCGTATGCGTTCGCGGGCATTGGAACTTTGGCAACAGACGGGCGAATACTTGGGCGTCAGACCGTATGCTGCTGGTGGATTTTCCGGAGTTGTTACCGCTCCTGTTCCCGTGGCCGCAGGCACAGGCGGAATTCAGGTCACTGTGTCCAATATTACCGTTTCTACGGGCGGCGAATCGATCGACTATGAAAAGCTGGCTTGGAAATTCATCGCTGAATTGAAAAAAGTACTGGAAAACAAAGGTTAAAGATTTTACACTATTCCTAGTGGGTGAAATTCCCATCTAGGAGGTGTTTTTATGTTTTTTCTTGAGCTGGTTGCTTCTTTTATTCTTCTAGGTTTATTCCTTGGGGCGACAGGACGTGCGTGGAATAAAAATGGGGAAGCCGATGAGGTAAAAATAACAGAAGCGAATGAGCTTAGGCAAGAAGACAGAGATCTTGAAAGAAAAAAATCACTTCGCATAGGGGCGGTATTGTTGGCGATTTTGCTTCTCATCGGCTTATGGACCCAAACTAGAGAAGATGAAACACCGAAAAAAGACAACCGAGTTTCTACAAATAGTTCAAGCAAAGTGGATGAACAGACAGTCATTAAGAACGATGACGAAGTGTTTCTCAAGAATATTGTTGTGGAAGCGAACTTCCAAGATGTTTTGAAAGATGGAAAACAAAAGGTTGTTGTATATATTTCCAATAACAATAAGGATCAACTGTTTACCGGATCAGTAAAGGTGGATGTAAAGAATTCTTCCGGCGAAACGCTTGGTTGGGATATCGTTTATCCGGAAAAGTTAGTTCCTCAAGGAAAGACATGGGCAATCATCTGGGCGAAAGCTGGCGGTACAAAAATTGACTATGAAGCAAAGGGGACGTTTACCTTTTTTACCACTCCTCGCGAGAATGGATATCAAATCGTCGATACAATGCCAGGACTCAATTATCAAAACTTCTCGATTGTGGTCCCGCAAATCGAAAAGAATAAGTTGGTGGAAATATGTCGTGAGTTCAAGGGTAAGTACACAAATGACTCCGGATTAGTGGGTTTTCGGGTAACTTTTTATGAAAAAGATCGGTCGACTGATGCTAAAGCACAATATTGGGTTAATTTCAACAGTGGGCTATCTCAGTTGATAATTCATGACACAAACGAACAAATCGATATTCAATGATCGGACGCTTTGATTGAGCGTCCTTTTCATTTGAAGGGGGATATGGAAATGGACATTTACCTCATCGATCCAGCCGGTCCGCAACTTCATCTTCCGGTGAATCCGATTGACGAAATCGTGATCCGCCGAGAGAAACAGTACGAGACGATCAACATCATCAATATCGGCGAAGTGGACTTCGCATCCGGGCAGAAGGTGAAAGAGATCACCTTCTCTTCTTTTTTTCCGGCGGAGTACGACGCTTCGTATTGCCGCTATCCGGACATCCCGGACCCGCAGGAGGCCATGAACCAGTTGACCGCGTGGATGGCGAGTGAGAAGCCGATCCGGTTGATTATCACAGATACACCTGTCAATGTCCTTGTATTGGTTGCCACTCATACAAGCCAGTTTCGCGGTGGGGAACCGGGGGATATCTACTACGACCTGACTCTCCGGACGTGGCGTGAAATCAAGGTGCGGACCACGGCGGAAGCAGCTACGCCGGTGAATGTAGACCAAGGAATTGCGAGTCGGCCTGACCTTAAACCTGTGCCGAAGGTCTATGAAGTGAAGCCCGGCGATAGCCTATGGAAGATCGCAAAGCTTCAACTTGGAGACGGTGGGCGTTGGCAAGACCTGTTTGCGGCAAACCAAAGCGTGATTGGTTCTGATCCAACGATCATCAGGCCGGGTCAACAGTTGGTGATCCCTGTATGATCACACCAGGCGGAAATCGATACGAAGTTGTTTTGGAGAATCAGTACTTTCTGCGGGAACTTGTCGAGAACATTACACTGACTGAATCATTAGACGAAATCGCCTATCGCGGTGAAGTAACCCTGACTGTGACTCCGGATTTTCCAGGTATCGCTACCGGGCAAGAAATAAGAGTATCAGGGATACCATTCGGAGGAAATCAGATGGTATACCTGCTTCACCCTGGTGTTGTGTGGGAAATAGAAAGCGTCAAACGAGGAATTAAACACTTGTCTGTGACATTTTATGACCGAACCATCAACCTGTCGAAGTCAGAGGAGGAATATTTGTTCCCAGATGGTCAGACTGCGGATCAACGACTCCGTATCTACGCCGAACAATGGGAGATACCGCTTTCCGGAAATGTCCCGAACACAGGAATTTCGCTTGCGAAGTCTTTGAAGCGTCCAGCATCTATCTACAATCACATCATGAGTGACCTGAAAGAGACAGCGAAAAAAGGCGGGAAATTGTACAGGCCACGAATGACACCGGATGGACTGGAACTGTTTGAGATCGGGAGCAACCAGACGATCTGGGTTTTAGAAGCGGAAGGCGGCGTTGAGGAGATCGTACAGCGCAGGACTTTGGAAGGCGCTGTCACCCGCGTCAAAGTGCTTGGCCAAGCGGACGACGATCAAAAAAGCCCGGTTCTTGCAATTGTTGATGGTGAGACTGCGGAATACGGTACAATCCAGAAGATTTTGCAGGATTCTGAAATCAAAACGGTAGCGGAGGCAAAAGAAGCCGCTCAACAGATGCTTTCCGGCATGCAGGAGACTTTCCGTGTGACAGGAATCGATATCAACACAATCCGCGCTGGCGATAAAGTGTCATTGAACGGAATCGAGTTGATCGTTTCATCCGTTACGCATAACCTTGGCAATCCTGGGCACATGAGTCTTGAGCTTGAGACATTGGAGCAGGTCAGGAGGCGAATCTACCTTGGCTAATCCGTTCAATCAAATTGCGAGGATGCTGGACGACAGGATGAGGGGACACGCAAGCAGCGCAGTGACTGGATTGTTTCTGGAACTTGGAACAATCACGGAAACAGGACTTAAGCTTGACTCGTTCAAGCATGAGATACGCGACTATTTGATTGCAGATTGGACGGCAACGCTTGGATTTCCTGCATTTTCGTTTGTTGGAACAGAAACGTCACCGGTCGATGAACTTGGCAATCCTCAAAGCGGAGCAACAACTTCGTCGCACACACGTTATGATTTTTTGCAAAAAGAGGTAGGAAACGTAAAGATCAACTTCAAACCAGAGTTGAAACCAGGCGACCGGGTTCTTGTTGCTCCAGTAAATAATGGTCAGGACTTGGTCGTTGTATGTAAGGTGGTGAGCAGGTAATGCCGAATTTGTTTCCTAAGAACACCGCTACAGCAACCCCGGAGATCACAGAGTTGAACCGAAATGAGGTGCAATTTGGCCGGAGTTGGCGTTTTGATTTCGATGTCGGCGAGTTCGTTTTAACTCCAACCGGCGCTGTAAGCAAAAGTGAAGGGGTGGACGCTTGGCTTGAATGGTGCAAAAAAGCACTGGCAACCGAACGATACAAGTATTTGGTGTACTCGCGGAATCACGGGCAGGAACTCGAAGATTTGATCACAAGGAGATTAACGAAGGCTGGAACCGAAAGTGAAATCAGAAGAATCGTGACGGAATGCCTGACGGTAAACCCTCGAACGGCGAGCGTTGACAACTTCACGTTCGAATGGAAAGAGAATGCCGTCTTTTTTACGTGTGAAATACGAAATGTTCGCGAGGAGACCGGAACCGTATCAGGAAGCGTGGTGATATAAAGTGGCTACACTACCAGAGTATTTGAGCGAGCAGACGGAGACGGCTATCCGACAAAGGATGTTCGACAGTTTACCTTCCGACTTGGATAAGACGGAAGGTTCTTATATTTGGGACGCCGTTTCTCCTGCTGCCATCGAGTTGGCCCAGGCAGCTATCTGGGCGCAGGAGGTGCTCCGGCGTGGATTCGCCTCCACAACCTTCGGTGCATACCTGGACTCGCGGTGTGAAGAGCATGGGATCACCAGAAGACCGGCGGTGGCGGCGAAAGGGCAGATCAAGATAACCGGAACACCAGGAAAAACGATCCCGGCCGGTGCCCTGACAGTTGCAACTGAAGCCGACCCGCTGACCGGAACGCCGTCTGTATCGTTTGTTACGACGCAGGACGTGACCATTGACGCCACGGGCTCCGTGTACGCGACGATCCAGGCGACCGACCCAGGGAAGGCCGGAAACGTACCAGCCGGTGCCATCAAAGTGATCGTCACGCCGGTGCTGGGAGTGGCCTCCGTGACCAACGATGCGCCGACAACCGGCGGTCTGGACACCGAAGACGATGCCTCACTATTGGCCCGCTACCTCCAGCGTGTGCGGGCTCCATCAGCGGGCGGTAACAAAGCCGACTACGTGAACTGGGCTATGGAGGTTCCGGGGGTAGGAGGCGTGTCGGTTATTCCTGTTCGGGATGGACCGGGAACTGTCAGCATTGCGATCATCGACACCAACAAGTCACCGGCCAGTCAGACGCTGGTTGATTCGGTGCAAAACTACATCGCGCCTCCCTGGGTGAACACGGTCGAAGCAGAAACGATGACCATCGGCGGGTACGGAGTGAGCATCGACACCACGCAGACCGATGATACCGGAGACAGTGTGAAGATGGTCTATGATGCAACCGGGGCAGCGACAGTCACCCACTCCGGAGTGCAGACGATCCTCCAGCAACCCGGGATCTGGCAGGTCAGACCAAAGATCAAGGCGGACAACGTCTCAGGAACCTCGGACCTGCTTCAAGTCGGCGTGTGGAACGTGTCTGGAAACGCATGGGCGAAAGTCAGCCCGAGCAGTACAACGGATGCCGTAAAGACATTCCGAGCGACCGACCTATCGACAGCATTCGATGACATGCGGTCTGTGGAATTTTACTGGAACGGGCAGGATCAGATGGAGCTCCGCGTTACCAGACTAACCTCCGATACCACGACGACCGTGTGGATAGATCGGGCGACCTACCGTAGCACCTTCTCGAAGGATACCGGCGAAGGAAAAGCTCCGATTGGCGCCAGAGTGAAGGTTGAGCCTGTGACAGCCGTAACGATCACTGTTTCAGCCACGTTGACGATCGCCCCAGGATACAACGCTGGCAGCGTGAAAGCGGCGGCGCAGCAGGCAATTACCGACTACCTCAAGTCGCTTGCATTAGCTGACGACAACGACGTGAGATACGTCCGGATTGGGCAAGCCATTTTGGATACGGTTGGCGTCGTAGACTACCAAAACCTGCTTGTAAACGGAGGAACGGCTAACGTGGTGATAGGAGAGCAAGAGGTGGCCGTGCTTGGGACGGTGACGCTGACGTGAGTGACTATCCGATCACGAGCACGAGAGGGCAGGAAATGCTCTCGTACCTTCCTCGGTACTACGAAACAAGCCGCGTGATGAGGGCATTGTTGCAGGCGGAGGGCGTTGAGTTCGACAAACTTCGTCAGGCGCTGGATGAAACCCTGGATCAGTTTTTCGTGAGAACGGCCACTTGGGGTCTGGACACGTGGGAGAAGGAGTTGGGTCTTCCCCCGGCACAAGATCAACCAGACTCCGAACGGCGAGATCGTATCGTTTCACGGATCAGAGGTTACGGCACGGCTACTCTGTACGTAGTCAAAAAGGTCGCAGAGAGCTACGACAAAGGCGCAATCGACGTGATCGAGGATCATGCCGCGTATACGGTGACGATTCGGTTTGTCGATACGACTGGCGTCCCACCGAATATCGACGATCTCAAAGCTGCTGTCAGGGCAGTCCTTCCTGCTCATCTCGATGTGAGATACGAGTACAACTACTTCCTGTGGGATGAGTTAGACAAAAAGATGTGGACGTTCGATCAATTGGACAGCCTCTCCCTGACATGGGATGAATTGGAAATATATAGTTAGGGATGTACGCGAGCTATGATCTTTTTGTTTTGATAATAACAAGCGGAAGATCTTTAGGTTTGTATGTACGTACGGCCTTTCCTACAGCTGTTTGTGAAACTTTGTATTCTAAAGCCAGTTCCATTTGACTAATGTCTTCGGTCCAGTAACGTTTTGCGATTTCACGGGCTTGTTCCTCGGTGAGTCTCTTACGAGGTTTTGCTTTGCTTGGGAATATCGGTCCAGGGGCATTCTTCCATTGCTTTCCTTGTACTATTCGTTGAATGGATTGATAAGAAACGCCGAATTCGGATGCAAGAGATTTAGCCGTTTCTCCTCTGGCGAACCTTTCGCGAATACTGACCACTTGATCGGTGGTGAGAGATGCATTTCCGTTGTGTTCGCCACTATGATCGCCTGGACGAAGTCTTCCCTTGTATCTTTTATCAGCCATATTTTGAGTCGGGGTTCCAAGAAAGAGGTGATCAGGGTTGACACAACTTGGGTTATCGCATTTATGACAAATCAAGTATCCGTCAGGTATTGATCCGTATCTAAGCATATATGCAACACGATGAGCAGGCCGGTACTTTCCGT
This sequence comes from Effusibacillus sp. SKA8, assembly GCF_058273125.1. Taxonomy (NCBI): domain Bacteria; kingdom Bacillati; phylum Bacillota; class Bacilli; order Caryophanales; family Alicyclobacillaceae; genus Effusibacillus; species Effusibacillus sp. SKA8. The sequence goes on from NZ_JBZCSF010000011.1 coordinate 113,944, forward strand.
TCAGATAAAAATTCCCGTAACCGGCCTTGTTTTTCGCACCAACCCATATCCAACATTTATCAGTCTTCTGGACACGAGACCAGAACCTATCTTCAAGTTCATTGTATCTTTTTACCATGATAATCACCTCATATGTAGTTTAACACTAAACATCAAAAACGGCAAAGCTGGAGGTGTATAGCTGATGCCTACCCCGACCCCAAAACTCGGAATCCTGAAGCCGCTAGGCAATGAGACAGTCAGCAGAGCTTCTTTCAATCAGAACTGGGACATCATTGACGCTGCGGCGCAGAAGAATATCGTGCAGGGCACGTCCGCTCCGGCGTCGCCGGTTGAAGGTGACTTGTGGATCGACACTAGCACGACACCGAACGCGCTCAAACGATACACATCAGGCGCATGGGTGCAGGTCGGTGTCGTCAATTGGACCGACATCCTCGGCAAACCGTCCGCATTCCCGCCGACAGCGCACAAGAGTACACATGCGGTAGGGGGAAGTGACCCACTCACCCCTGCCGACATCGGCGCCATCCCGACATCGCAAAAAGGCGCAGCGAACGGCGTGGCCACGCTGGACGGAAGCGGAACGATCCCGGATGCGCAGATACCCGCGAGCATCACGCGGGATACAGAATTGGT